>JBBRUH010000005.1:0-30090 GCA_038248005.1 Cytophagales bacterium
GAAATATTAATTGATGCTAACGAAACAAAGTTGTTTAATAACAAATCAATTTTTGAAACATTAAAAGACGCTTCGGACTTTTTTGAAAATGGCGACCTTGGATATTCACCAAACAAAGATAAATTTGATGGACTAAGACTGAAAGTATATAATTGGGAAGTTAAACCACTTGACGTGTTGAAAGTGAAATCAAGCTTTTTTGAAAATGAAGAAATATTTCCAAAAGGTTCAGTGACTTTTGACAACGCATTATTAATGAAAAACATAGAACACGAATGGAAAAGCGAAACGGACAAATAACCACTGGCTATAACAGCACCTACCCAAAAGGAGGGGTTTCGTGTTCTAAAGATAATTTTGTGGTTAAAGAAAGTTTATATCTTCATAAAGATTTGTGGTCGGAATTCCAAATACAAACCGCACCAAAGATTTAACACCTACAATGAAAATACCGAAGGCACCAACAGGAGGTGTCAAAGCATTTACGTCTTTTGTAGAAAAAAACTAATGCCTTACATCGATTCAACCTATCCGACCACACCACACTATACAAAATACTTATTAGTAGTCATTCCTTTGGTGGACTTGCCGTAATGAATACGTTAATAAACCATACTAAACTGTTTAATCCTTACGTCTGCATTGACCCGAGTATGAGTTATGACGAAATGATTTTTTTGAAAGCGACCAAAAAAATGGTTGCCAAAAAGGACTTCACTGGAATCAGCTCGAATTTGGGTATTACCAATAGTGTACAGGAAGGAATGGAATTAAAAACGATTCTAACAGATACGACTATGGATACTGAAAACATGTGTGCCATTTTTGAAACAGATAAATTTATAAGAACTGAAAACCAAAAGGGTTGCAGTATGACAGTAAATATTATGCCAATGACACACACGATTTCGTTCCTCTGATTTCAGAATATGATGGGTTGCGATTCATTTTTGATAAGTATTCATTTAAACTGAAAAATACAGATTGGACTGATATGACAGTAGCATTTATTTGTTAAATCCAAGTAGAATATCCAGAGACTAGACAAAAATTAAACTTGGATTCAAGTAAAAAAACCTCACACTTTGTAAAGGTGAGGTTTTGATAATTAAAACTTACTAAATAAGTAGTCAAAATTAGTTTATGCTTTGATTTTGGTATAAAAACCTAATTATCAAAATCTTACTAAAACCACTCATCACTTAATACTATTTAGTTTTACTATTGACTACTTCTACCCAACCTTTAAATATTTGGTTTGCCTTGGCAGGGTCAATACTAAAAAACTTAACTTTGGCTTCATAATAATAGACCCCAGCGGCAACTGCATTTCCACTCTTATCTGTGCCATCCCATTCTATGTTGAGGTTGCCATTTCTTTCAAAAACCAATCCTCCCCATCTATTATAGATTTTAACATCCGCAGATTCAGCATAAAGTGGGCTAGGGCAAGGTTCGAAAACATCATTTTTATCATCTCCATTTGGGCTAATGGCATTAGGTAGTTCATAATAAAGGCAATTATCAATACACACTTCATTACTTAGTTCACTTTCATTGCCACTTTGGTCAACAGCTACTACTACATAACAGCCTGCCCTTGAGAGTAAATCAGGACGTATTTCAGGTAAATTTTGATGCACAAAAAAGGTGTCTGCCTCCATATAAATTGGATTATTAAAATCATAGTCTGCCTGACCTACTCCTCTGTAATATAGTTTGTAAAAAGCTACATCTTGACAAACTTCGGTTTGCAACTGAGGCTTCCAAAACAACTCATTTTCTAGGTTACTACCATCAAAATTAAGAGGTTCACTACATAGCTTATTATCTAAGAAACTGCAATCATTCTCCACAATAGATAGGATAGGAGGAAGAGGCGGCTCCTCGTCTATGGGAGAATCCGAATCTTCTTGAGAATCATTTAATAATGGAGAAACCGTAATCACAGTTGGGTTAAAATAAGATCCCTTAGTCGTAACATAATAAATATAAGTACTATCAGGATTAAGACATTCATTATTAAACTGACCTAAATCCACATAACGAGTTTGTCCTACATTTACTTCTGCAATAAGTCTAAAATTATTGACATTAGAAGTACGTCTATAGACCGAATGAGGTCCTACTCCCTGCGGTATATCTGTACGGTTAGACCAAGGTACATTGTAATTCCATTCTAAAATAATACTATTGACTGCACCCGTAGCGGTTAATCTCACGCTAGAGGCAGCATCCGAACTATCAGTGGGAACACCAGTATTATCCCCAAAAAACTGAATGAAATATCTGTAAGGGTTTGTTTCTGTATTTAACCCAGTATCTGTATAAGTAAGAGGCACAGCAGGATTGGCAGCAGCATCTGTGATAGGGGTTGGGTTGATACGAACAAATGCAGTTCCATTCAATCCTTCTACACGATAGATATTGTAACTATAAGGGCCAGGAAATTGAACACGATTTAACTCTGGGGGAAAAATCCAACGAATAGCTATCTCACCAGCCGTAGTGGAAGTGCTATTTACGGTTACATTGGTGATTACAGGCGCTTCCACGGCTAAGCGTACACAAGCTTCATTTGAGGCTTGGCTTACCCCTCCTTTATTACCAGGGAAATTAACGGTTACTACATAACTATAGCTAACTCCAAGAGCCAATATGCTTTCATCTAAAAACGAAAGTTCAGAAAGAGGAACTCTTCCTATTTCTTCGTATCCTAACATAGCAGGGTCTTGCTGACAGGCAATGTTGGTTAAACAACCTTCACGCCTCCATATCACAAACTCCATATTCGCTATCTGTGCATCTGTCAGACTTGGGCATTGATTACGGTAATCTTCCCAAACCACTCTAAAAGCTCTTCCGACTTGAGCAAGAGGCTGCACAAGCACGGGGGGAGGCCCTTTGACTTGGATAATCATCGTTTTGATATCTACTAAGGCAGTATTATTTGGCTCAAAAGGATCATCTTCTGCTTTAAAAACGACTAAATAAGGCTCTTCACGCACATGCTCACAGCCCACAGTCCAGCGAAAAGTACCAGAAGCTGGTGTAAACTGAGGAGAAGGATTGTAAGTAAAACTAGCTACTTGATTAAACACATCTATCCTATAGACTCCCTGTGAAGCATCAGAAGTAATGGTAAGAGGCTGAGGTGGAGTATCAGGGTCAGTGGCTGTAATGATTTCGTTTATGATGTTGCTATTATCTGTAGGGTCTTCATTGGCAACTACACAAATATTAGGCACTATAAGGTTAGGACGTTTATTTGGGCAGCTATTTACTATAATCTGCATATCTCTTTTTACAAAGCCAATACGAATACCACCACGCCACTCTTCTATCAGAAAAGCAATATTATATTCTCCTGCGGTACCAGGGGAGTCCCAAGTAAGAAGCCCTGTAACAGGATTAATGGAAAATAACCCTGGTGATACACCTGCTTCGGTAGCGCCATTAAATGCAGTATTATTAGGTACTCTGTAATCAGCCACCCTTACATTGTTATCTTGATTAGGAATGTCTAACTTGAAAGAAAGACTATCTCCATCAACATCAAAAGCACCAGGATTATGTGTAAAACGATTGCCTACACACGCCAAATCGATAGGGGGAACTGACAGTCTAGGAGAATTATTTAAGCCAATGATAGGGTCAATAATGACCAAGGTCTCTACTGAAAAAGGAGTCAATATAGAGTTGGTCATATTTACTACATTCGGATTTCGGTTTTCTTCTCTAAAGAATACCCTAAATGCTCCTGAGGATGGATAGGTATGTCTAATGGTGTAAGTTGCAACAGAGGTTGCATTGCCGATATTAATCTTACCAGGAGCATCTCTGGATACCACACCAGTAGTACCATCTCCAAAATTGAGGGTTAATTGAGGGCTATCAGCCCCTGAGGAGTTGTCAGTATAGAGTGTTACTACAAACTCATACTCAAAAACGCCTATTCTTCGTGCTGTAATTTCTCCTGCACGAAGGTGAGTAGCCTGTATATTAGGTGCAAAAATTACAAGTATAAAAAGTATAATTCCAGTAATTCGGGTGAATTTGGGATAGTTTGAGAAAATGGATAAGAACTGATGCACCATTTTGTGTATAATTTTCAGATTATTGAATATTTTTTCTTAAAACAAGGAACTAAGTATTAAAGTTGCCTATTTACATTTTTATTATCTTGTAAAGATATAGAAAAACACCTTTTTTTAAAACAAAAAAGAAAAAAACTGTTAGTTTGGCATCAATTTTTTTAGAGTCTAATCTTGTCTATAAAACGGTTTAAAAAACTTTCTACTCTTTTTTTAACAGAAATTTATACATTTGTAGTATTATGAAAATTGGAATTTTCTTTGGAGGTCCCTCACGAGAGCGAGAGGTTTCTTTCGCAGGTGGACGTACTGTATATGATAATTTAGACAAAAGTCTTTTTGAAGCCATACCTATCTTTGTAGATAGCTACGGTAATTTTATCCTTTTAGATTGGCAGTATCTCTACAAAGGCACTATTCGTGATTTTTATCCTCCTATTGAGTCTGTCAAGTGGCAAGGTAAATCTTCACAATTTCAGGTCTATGTAGAGTCATTGGGTGAGCTTTCAGAAAGTGAGCATCAAGCATTGGCTTCCAAAGTGGGGAAAATGATTCATGCCCATGAGTTTAAGCAATATTTTGATTTTGCTTTTTTGGCACTGCATGGGCAGCAAGGTGAAGATGGAAGCATCCAAGGACTATTAGAATGGTATGGTATTCCTTACTCTGGCTCAGGTATTTTTCCTTCTGCCATCGGGATTAACAAAATAGTTCAATCAGACATTTTACGGGCTGCTGGTTTTGCTCGCCCTCGTCAGGTGCAGTTTGATTATGCTAAATGGCAAAAATCTGATAAGGAGGTATTATTAGATATATTGAGTAATAAATTAGGTTTGCCTCTCGTCATCAAATCACCTAATCAAGGTTCTTCTATTGGAGTATCTATTTTACGTCAAAAAGACGTGAGATTATTTGAAGACTTGACCAATAAAAGTTTTTTTGTCAAGGAAGTAACCGCTCAGGAATGGCTTTCTTACTCTATTTTTCAAAAAAAGGATTGGTTAGTCCGTTTTACGGATATTCGTGAAGGGCTAGGCTTCCCAGTAGAGATACAGCAGCCAGAAGAGCAACTGAGTTATACGCTTTATCGCCCAGAAGAATTACTCGAGTTTTTTGACCGATATTTTACAGCTACTTCGTCATCCTTGCTTTTAAAAGCTCAAAATACTGAAAATACAGTGCTTTTTGAGTCTTTTTTAGAGGGAAAAGAGTTTTCTTGTATCGTCATTCGTGATGAATCAGGCAAAGCCTTTGCTTTACCTCCTACTGAGATTATTAAATACAATGATTTTTTTGATTATCGCTCCAAATACCTTCCAGGCACAAGCCGTAAGATTACTCCAATAGATGTAGGCATTGCAACCCTTCACCAGATTAGAGAAGATTGTGTTCGTTTATTTGAGGTAATTCGTGGTAATGTCTATGCAAGGATTGATGGCTTTATCACCATTGAAGGAAAAGTTTTTTTGAATGACCCCAATACCACTTCAGGCATGATGCCCTCTTCTTTCTTTTTTCACCAAGCAGCAGAAATCGGCTTAGATGCTTCTTCTTTTCTGACTTATCTAGTTCGCACTTCGCTCATAGAGAGAATAGAAAGTGGCAAGAATCAAGCTTTCACCCATCAATTACTCAATAAACTTGAGCAAGATATGGAAAAAGTAAGAAAGCAAGAATCTCAAAAAATAGAGGTTGCAGTTATCATGGGAGGCTTCTCTAGTGAGCGACATATCTCTATGGAAAGTGGAAGGAATATTTATGAAAAATTAGCCTCTTCTACTAAATATCGCCCTTTCCCTGTTTTTTTGACAGGAGACGAAACTCAACACGAACTCTATCTGCTTCCTCTTAACTTTATGCTTAAAGACAATGCAGACGATATTAAAGAAAAAATATACAAAACCCTAAGAGATACCAAAAAACCTCAAAGTGAACAGTTACTGATTGCCATCAGAGAAGAAGCTAAGGCATTTACTCAGAGATATACTGAAGAAAGGATTACCCAGCCCACTCCCATTAGCTATCAAGGGCTTGCAGAACTGGCTGAGGTAGTTTTTATAGCCTTGCATGGTCGTCCAGGGGAAGATGGTGCATTGCAGCAAGAACTAGAGAAAGTTAAATTACCTTATAATGGCTCTGGAGTAGCAAGTTCGCAGACAACCATCAATAAATATATCACCAACGAAATATTGGCAGAGCATGGTATCAAAGTGGCAAACCATTCCTTAGTACATCGAGATGAGTGGAACAAAGATGAAGAAAGTCTTTTAGATAAAATAGAAAAGAATTTTACCTATCCATTAATAGGCAAACCCTCTGATGATGGATGTAGCTCGGCAGTCAAAAAAATTAAAAACAGACAAGAGTTACAAGCCTTCACACGCATGATGTTTCGCCCTTCTCTTAGTTTTTTAGAAAAGGAAAGCCAAATATTGCGTCTCAAAGCACAAGAAGAATTTCCTCAAAAGAATTTCTTTTTGATAGAAGAACTGATAGATAAAAAAGATGCTCTCTATTTTTTAGAAATCACAGGAGGATTGTTAACTCATTTTGAAGGAGGAGAGATAAGATACGAAATCTTCGAACCCTCAGAAACACTTGCACTCGGAGAGGTACTTTCATTAGAAGAAAAGTTTTTGGCAGGGGAAGGGCAAAATATCACACCAGCCCGATATGCTCTTGAGCCTGAATTAAATACTCTGATTTCTCAAAAAGTAAAAGAAGAACTTGGCAAAGTAGCCAAAGTACTTCACATAGAGGGATATGCTCGAATTGATGCTTTTGTGAAGGTACGAGCCAACAAAGAAATAGAAATCATTATTATAGAAGTAAATTCTCTGCCAGGAATGACTCCTGCAACATGTATTTTTCATCAATGTGCATTGAATGGTTACAAACCTTATCATTTTATAGATGCAATACTTAACTTTGCACAACAAAGATTTAAACATTATCAAAATATCTCTCATAAAGAAGAAAAGCCATGAATAAAATCTTGCTTTTAATTAAAACAAACTCACCCACTGACCTACTTATTCATCTTGGGATAGTGCTTACATTGGGTTTGATTACTTTTATGATATTCTTTAACTCATTCTTACCTTCCGTTACTTATCATCGTGAGACAGTAACGATGCCAGATGTGCAAGGTATGAGTATCACTGAGTTGGAAGAGTTTTTAAAAAAACGTGATTTGACTTATGAAATCAAAGACTCAAGCTATTCACGAAATCATAAACCCAATGTAGTGATTAGTCAATCCCCTTTGCCTGGGGCGAAGGTCAAGCGTTATCGTAAGATTTTTATTACTGTAAATCCTAAAAACCCACCATTAGTGGCTATGCCACGACTTATAGATATGCCTTTTAGTGAAGCAAGAAGGGCTTTGCTCAATGAAGGCTTAGAACTAGGAAGGATAGAATACAAAGCACATATTGCTGAAAATGTAATCTTAGAACAGACGGTACTTGACAAAAACTACACAGTAGATAATTTAGAAGAATTCAAAAAAGGAATCTTGATTCCAAAAGGCACACGAATAGATTTGGTAGTAGGGGATGGACTAGGAGAGCGTGAATTCCCCATGCCTGACCTCGCAATGATGCCACTAGATGAAGCCGAATTTGTAATCAAAGGACACGAACTCATCAGAGGAAATATCCGATATGATTATAATAGTAGCCATGAAATAGGTACAGTTCTGAGCCAAAACCCTCTTAGTTATATAGGAAAAGTAAAAGATGATGTAAAACCAGGAAGTAACCAAGATGCTCGTAAGAAGAGACTGGTAAGAGCTGGTGAAATTGTGGATTTGGTAGTGGCTGGAAACCCTGCTGCTCGTCCAGAAGATGAAGCAAAATTGACCGATGAAGAACGTCGTCGCCGTGATTCTCTAAATCAAAATCTGAATATCCGAAGCAAAGAAGATTTTGAGAAAATCCGTAAAAAACGTCTTGGAATAGAAGATAAAGAGAAGAAAGAACCTGATTCTAATTAATATTTAAAAAGATGTCTATCTAAGTTTTGATTAGATAGACATCTTTTTATGATGATGAGGCTTCCATTCTATAATTTATGCGTTTATGAAACAGTTATTATTTTAAATGAAGTATATTATCTAATGCTTAGTTCGTGCATCACAAATTGGAACTTGGGTTGATTCACGGAGATTTGAACCACGAAAAAGATATATTCTAACTACCAGAAATTAAAATACTTATTAATCACTCATTATCATTACCAAGCATGCCCACTCGCATTCTCTTTATAATTCTTTTTCTGATAGGAAGTATAGTTTCTTCACAAGCTCAATTTAAAATATACCCCAATCATACTCCCTACCAGCAGAAAAAACAAGGAAAAGGAACAAATCAAGAGATATTTGCCCGTGATGCCCCATTGACTTTACCATTCTTTGAAGATTTCTCTACCTATAGAGGTGAGCCTGATACGCTCGTTTGGGTAAAAGGAGGAGGAACACTCATCAATAATGAGTTCGGAGTTGCCCCTATAAGTCTAGGCATGGCTACTTTTGATGGCTTAGATAGCCAGGGATTACCCTATGATTTTTCTGGAGTAGTTAATACTGCTATTGGTCTCACAGATTCACTGGTTTCTTGTCCCATTGATTTATCAGCTCTTAGCCCTGCAGACTCGGTTTATTTAAGTTTTTATTGGCAAGAAGAAGGCTTTGGTGAGGTTCCAGATGTAGAAGATTCTCTACGCCTCCAGTTTAAAAATAATCTAGGAAAATGGGTGACAGTCTGGAAGCAAATAGGAGGAACACCTACACAACCTTTTGCACAAGTCTTAGTAGGTGTAAAATCAGCTACTTTTTTTTATGAAGAGTTTCAGTTTCAATTTCAAAGCTTCGGAAGGCAATCAGGGCCTTATGATACTTGGCATGTAGATTATATCTATATGAATGCTAACCGAAGCCATAATGATTTTTATACAGATGAGATTGCTTGCTCACAAACACCCAATTTTTTCCTGAGAAGATATTCAGCTATGCCTATTAATCAATTTTTTGCTAATCCAGCCAATGAAATAGGTACACAGTTTAAGACGACGATTAATAACTTTAGTGTGCCCACAGAGATAGATGCACCTAGCTATCGCTGCATTCTCAAAGATGCACGCACCAATGCACAAATCGCTGAACTCGCCAATACTGCTGCTTTTGTGATTGATGGAGATGCTCGTGATTTTGAGATAACAGCAGATATTCCAGCAGGTGTACTTAGCCCTAGCACTAATCCATTAAATATACAGGCAGAATTTATCGTCTCTACGGGGGATAATACAAGCCAAATCCCGCCCATTGACCTACGCCGAAATGACACCATCAGAAGCATCACTGTATTGGATAATTATTATGCCTATGATGATGGTTCGGCAGAATATGGAGCAGGTGTAAATCAAAGATTCGGGCAAGTAGCTGTTCGTTTTGAAGTAAATGAATCAGATATACTGACCGATGTATTGATTCACATTACTCAATTAGAGCGTAACTTAATAGGGCAAACTTTTAATCTAGTGATATGGAAAAGCATAGGTTTACCCAAAGATTCTATTTTATATAAAGTAAATGTGCCTATCCGATATGCCGAAGAAAGAAATGGTTTTTTGAGTATTGATTCTATCTTAAAAGAAGTAAATTCTCTTGCCCAATTTGAACCTGTCAATATAGAAGGAGTATTTTATATAGGTTGGGAACAAACCGTTAATGATTTGATGACAGTAGGCTATGACCGCAACAATGATTCTACAAGTGAGATTTTCTTCAATGTAGGTAACAGTTGGTCTAACTTTGATGCCGAAGTAGAAGAGAAAGGTAGTCTGCTGATTAGACCCGTATTTGGAGAAGGAGACGTGATTACTGGGGAAGAACCCGATACCCAACTTCCAGTACTTTCTGTATTCCCTAATCCTGCACAAGACCAACTTTTTCTGAAAGGAAATCTTCCAAAGCAAATCAAAATATATGATGCCCAAGGTAGGCTATGGCATAGTAGTAAAATTATAAGCCTCTCTGATCAAATTCAAAAGATTACTGTAGAGAATCTACCCACAGGTATTTACTTTTTAAAAGCCTACTATAACTCAGGAAAACACATTACTAAAAAGGTACTGATTCAGAAGTAAGTTTTTCAGTGGCATGTAACAGTATTAGGTGACTGTTATATTGTGCAAATGGAAAAGCAACAGGTCTTAATCTATCTGATTTAATTAGAAGTTTGTAAAATGTAGTCTTTTCTGCTATTTTTTCAAGTTTCCATTCGTTCAATATTTGTGCTCTGAATGCTTATATCTCACATCAAAGTAAAAAAGCTCCCATTTCTTCTTCTGGTGAAAGGTTTACTTGTATGTGTTCTTGCAGTGTAGTAGCCAATGTAAGCCCCACATAATCAGCAGATACAGGAAATTTGTGGTGTTGTCTATCCACCAATACAATCGTCTGAAGCTTGCGAACACGGACATTTAAAAATGGTTTAAAACTATATACCAATGTCCTACCTGTATTCAATACATCATCTACCACGAGGATGGTCTTGTTTTCAAGTTCATTTATCTCTAAATCAAGCGTTACATCACTTTGCACAGGATATTCTTTATCAAGCTTGAGCAGGGCAAGTCTTGCTGGAGTGTCAGCTATTTTTTTAAACTCATCAATGAGCATCTTTGCAAACAGATAGCCACTTCCTTCTATACCTACAAATATTAGCTCAGATTCTTCAAAATTACGCTCATATATCTGAAAAGCAATTCTACGAGTTTTTTGCTCAATTTGAGTCTTATTTAAAATTTGTTGAAATTTATCCTTTATCACATTATTATCGATTAAATATCATTAAATTTAGTACAAAATAATCAAACTCTAAAACTTTATACAATGTTAGCTATTCAATCCCTTATTCAAGACTTTTTTGGAGTGCTTTTTCCAGAATATTGTGTAGCCTGTCATCAGGGACTAGTAAAAGGAGAAGTCCAGATATGCACAACTTGCCAGTATGAACTTCCTCAGACTGATTATCATTTGGATTTTGATAATGCTCTTTTTCAAAAACTATTTTCAAAAGTACCCATCAAAAAAGCCTTCGCATATTGGTATTTTCAAAAACACAGTCGAGTACAGCGTGTATTGCATGCACTTAAGTACGAAGGAAATCAAGAAGTAGGTTACTTGGTAGCTTATTGGTATGGTACACTGCTCAAGGAAACAACTTCTCTTGCTCAAGAATTAGACTATATCATACCGATTCCTCTGCATCCAGCCAAGCTACGCAAAAGAGGATTTAACCAAAGTGATAGTATTGCAAAAGGTCTTTCAGATGCTATGGGAGTGCCTTGGTCTAATAAAATCTTGATACGAACTAAGCATACACAGAGCCAAACTCGTAAAACCAAAATGGAAAGATGGGAAAATGTAGAGGGAATTTTTAAATCATCAGACTCTTCACTAATCGCTCAAAAACGAATTCTAGTGGTAGATGATGTGGTTACTACAGGCTCTACTTTCGAGTCTGCAATCATTGATTTACTAAAAGATGGTGCCAAGGAAGTTAGTATAGCAGCCATAGCTGTGACCAAATAAAAAAAAGGGAAAAGTTTCAGTAAACTTTTCCCTTTATATATAAAGATAAACCTCATATTTTATTATTTCTTTCCTTGTGGGCGGCGGTTTTCACCACTTCTTTCACCAGCCATAATCATAGCACAACGGAAACCAATGGTAGAACGGCGTTCGTTTTTATCTAAGTAACGACGAGTACCAGGAGAACACCAGTAAGCTACATCTTTCCAAGAACCACCTTTATAGACACGTACATTGTCATCTATTAAAGAGTTTAAAGTGCTTGTAGCAGAAGCATTGGCATTAGAAGGGTTGTAAGGATTTTTCTTGCCAGCTGCAGCTTGTGCAGGATCAAGATAAACAGATTTGGTAGCATCTGGACCAGTTCTTAAACCATCCAATCTCTGACGACGAACAGGGTTTAAGTCATCCACATCGCCAAAAGAAGTAGAACGATATACATCTTCTACCCATTCGCTTACGTTTCCACCCATATTGTATAGACCATAATCATTAGGAGGATACGCATAGATATACTCAGTAATCAACGCTCCGTCATTCAGTTTACCAGCTATACCAGCATAATCACCACGTCCACGTTTGAAGTTGGCAAGCATATAACCCATGCTGTAATTTTTGGTATCATAAGGATTACGTACTGCGTGTCCATCCCAAGGATAGATACGTCCATTGGTTTGGTTTTCATCATTGTATTGAGTACCAACCAGTGCTTTTGCAGCATATTCCCATTCAGCTTCTGTAGGAAGACGGTAGTCAGGAACTACAAAACCAGATTCGAGTGGTATTTTTTCACCAGCAGCTAGGTTAGGCATAGATTCTAATTTGCCTTTTTTCTCAGCTTCTTTTGCAAAATTTTCATTTACAAGAGAAGTACGCCAGCGGCAAAAATCTTTGGCTTGAACCCAAGATACACCTACTACTGGAAAGAATCTAAAGCCTGGATAGCGAAGATAATTAGCTACATAAGAGTCATTGTAAGCTAGTTCACTTGCCCATACAGTAGTATCAGGTAATAATACCTGATTACGGTAATCTTCTGCCGAGTTAAAACCTTCTGGCAAACGATCAGCATTTTCGGTTCTTTCATAATAAGCCATATATTCTAACCAGTGAATATTAGCGATTTCAGTCTGATCCATAAAGAATGACTGGATACTAACAGTACGCTCAATATTGTCACGGGTGTAAAGAATATCTTCTTCACTAGAACCCATTACAAAACGTCCACCTTCTATAAAGACAAGGTTAGGTGCATCGGGCTGACCTTCAAATTCATTTACTGTAAAACTGTTGTTGGGATCGTCTTCATCATTGTAAGCGACTCCTGTTACAGTACTGTTTTTACCTGGATCAGTACTCGTGGGAAGTCTGTCTTTTTTTCCGCAAGATGCAAACACAGCGGAGCAAACAAGACTTAGGCATACATACCTAAAAAAAGTGCGATTTTTATTCATGACCTGTTAACTTTTATTGATTAAATTGTCGGTTAGTACTTAAAATTATTCAAATATACACACACAAAACTAAATTAGTAACGTCAAATAACCTGTGATAGTATTTCTATGGCTTCACTTACGCTCATAACTTTTACAAAGATAATAATTGGTTTTTGATTGACTTCTTTTAATCGAGCTTTTTGAGGATTTTTTTGCAAATATTCCAATACCTTGCCAAACTTCTCTGAATTAAAATAATCAGCATTATTTGCAACAAAATATCCTTTTAGTGTATCATTCTTTAAAGTTAGTTTCTCAAAACCTATAGATTCACCTTTCCATCGAAGTTTTACGGTTTCTATTAAGTCTTTGACTGCTTGGGGTAAAGGTCCAAACCTGTCAATTAAAGAAATGCTAAAATTTTCTAACGAATTAAGGTCGCTGATGTTGTCTAGCTGAGAGTAAAGAGCCAATCTCTCAGTCATATTTTTCACATATTCTTCTGGAATTAATATCTCGAGGTCAGTTTCTATATTACAATCATTTTTTAGAACAGGTATTTCAAGCTCTTTTTGGAAAAGTTCTTTAAATTTGGTCTCTTTTAATTCCCTAATGGCATCATCCAAGATTTTATGATAGGTATCAAAGCCCAAATCACTGATAAAGCCACTTTGCTCTGCACCGAGCAGATTCCCAGCACCTCTGATATCCAAATCACGCATAGCTACTTTAAGGCCATCTCCCAAATCTGAAAATTCTTCTAAAGCGTTGAGTCTTTTACGTGATTCTGGTGTGAGTAAAGTAGAAGGAGGAGCAAGTAAATAACAAAAAGCTTTGCGGTTAGAACGTCCTACACGCCCACGCATCTGATGCAAATCTGCTAACCCAAAAGCATGAGCTCCATTGATAATGATGGTATTGGCATTGGGAATGTCTAAGCCCGATTCTATGATATTGGTAGAAATCAAGACATCATACTCTCCTTCTATAAATTTCATCATGACCTTCTCTAATTTACCGCCATCCATCTGCCCATGAGCTACGCCGATGCGAGCCTCTGGCACCAGTTTGAGGATAATATTGCCAATTGCTTCTATATCATTGACTCTATTATGTACAAAAAAGACTTGCCCACCCCGCCTTAGTTCATGACTAATGGCATCACGAATGACTTCTTCTCCAAATGTATGCACTTCTGTAGTAACTGGCTGTCGGTTAGGGGGGGGAGTAGAGATGACTGATAAATCCCTTGCACCCATGAGCGAAAAGTGCAAAGTACGAGGGATAGGAGTTGCTGTAAGTGTTAGCACATCTACATTGATACGCATTTCTTTGAGTTTCTCCTTGGTTTTGACACCAAATTTTTGCTCTTCATCTATAATGAGTAAGCCTAGATTCTTAAATTTTACATCTTTGCCTACTAAGCGGTGTGTTCCTATCAAAATATCTACCTCTCCTGCTTCCAAGCGTTTGAGGGTTTCTTTAATCTGAGCAGCAGTTTTGAAACGGTTAATGTATTCCGTTCTGCACGGAAAATCTGCTAGTCGCTCACTGAAAGTGCGGTGATGCTGCATTGCCAGAATAGTGGTAGGTACAAGCACTGCTACTTGTTTACTATCACAGACTGCCTTAAAAGCAGCTCTGATGGCTACTTCTGTCTTTCCAAAACCCACATCTCCACAGACTAGCCTATCCATAGGATGAGGTTGCTCCATATCTTCTTTTACTTGATTGGTGGCCTTAGCTTGGTCAGGAGTATCTTCATAAATAAAGGAAGACTCAAGCTCCACTTGCAGATAGCTATCATGGCTAAAGGCAAAACCTTGAGTACTTTTACGAGCAGCATAGAGTTCTATGAGGTCTTCGGCAATATCCTGTACTTTTTTCTTGACTTTAGTTTTTTTAGATTCCCATTCTCCTGTGCCTAATTTACTAATGACAGGTGGCACACCATCACGCCCACTATATCTGGTAATTTTGTGAAGGGCGTGTATATTAATATACAAAAGGTCATTATCACGATAAACCAAGCGAATAGCTTCTTGCATTTTACCACTGACATCTATAGTCTCTAGACCCGCAAAACGCCCTACTCCGTAATCAATATGGGTTACATAGTCGCCAGGTTTGAGGGCATGCAGTTCTTTGAGTGTGATTGCCTTAGACTTGGTATAGCGTTCTTGGGTACGATATCGATGAAAACGCTCAAATATCTGATGATCTGTATAACAAGCAATACGCAAGTGATGGTCTATAAACCCTTGCCTAAGAGAAGCATTGAGTGTCTCGAATTGGAGGGTAGGGTCTATTTCTTCAAATATCTTATGAAGTCTTTCTAATTGCTTAAAAGAATCTGAAACGACAAGTGTATATATCTCTTTAGATTGGTTTTCTCGGATATTATCTGCCAACAGTTCAAACTTTTTACTAAAAGCAGGCTGTACAGAGGCTGAAAACTCTATGACTTTTGATTTTTTGAAAAAAGCTCTTGATCCAAACTCGACCACAGAAAAACGCTTGATTTGAGAATCCATAGAAGAACGTGTCTCAAATAAAACATCAGGTGGGCTAATAATTTGTACCTGACCGCTTTGCTGCATTATTCCTTCAAAGTGAGTTTTTACTTTATCAAAATATTGCTCAGTAAAGTCTAGCAAGCCTTGAAAATCTTTTCCCCAAAGAATAGTATTTTCTGGAATAAAGTTTAAGAATGACTCTCTTACCTCTTGTAAAAGCTTGGTCTGCACATTGGGAATGATAGAGATAAACTTCAAGTCTTCTACTGAGAGCTGACTTTCGGGGCTAAAAGCACGCAAACTCTCTATCTCATCTCCAAAAAACTCAACACGATAGGGTAAATCATTGGAAAAAGAAAAAATATCAACAATCCCTCCTCGCACTGCAAACTGACCTGCTTCATAGACAAAATCTGTCCGTTCGAAATCATAGGTATCTAGAATTTCTATCAAAAACTCCATCTCTACTTTTTCTCCTACTCTTGCCACAAAAGTATTATCAAGAAGAGATTTTTTATTAATTACCTTTTCGGCAAGTGCCTCTGGATAGGTAATGACGAGAAAATTTTTATTTCTCTTAGCATACGTTTCATTGACTGCATTGAGTACTTCGGCACGCTGCAAGATATTGGCATTTTCTATTTCTTCAAACTGATAAGGTCTTTTGTAAGAAGCTGGAAAAAGCAAAACCCGTTCTTGAGGAAGTAAAAACTGTAAGTCGTTTTGAAAATAAGAAGCCTCTTCTTTGTCATTGACGATGAAGAGATGATTTAAGATTTTTTGTTGAGATTGATGGATAAGGTGTGTAGCTGCACTCAAAACCGTATCTTGGCTACCTACTAGTCCTTTAAGTCTTACTTTGGCAGTAGGTTCTTGGAGGCTTTCTGCCAAAATCTGAGAGAGGCTATCATGTTGGTAAAGTTTTAGAAAATCGGTAATATTCACAGCAAATAATTTTCAGCTTAGGTTTTAATCCAGATATAAAACTAATAAGAAAGATATTAGTTATTAATTATAAATAATCAGTTTTCAAGGTGTTGATAATGAGTAATTTAGTCAAGAAGTAGGTTTTGAAACAGTGGACTTATCATCTTCTTTTTTGAGTCTTGCTTGCAGATTTTTTAATCTACTTGATTTTCTGACGAGATTAATACCTAGACTAATCGCCATGATGCCACCTATGATAGCCACCATGATTAGATAAAGATACCATCTTTCAGCATTTTGTCTTGATTCTTCTAGTTTTTGTTCTGTCTGAGTCAGTTTGAGTTTGAGTTCACGGCGGTCAGCACCATATTGCCCTAAGATTTCTGTCATACTGCTAGAACTCAATGCAAGTGAATCTTTGAGTTCGCTGTATTTCTTATAATACTCGTATGCAGAAGCATAATTTTCTTGGGCAGCATAAGTATCAGCCATTGCTTTAAGGACTTCTTTTTGAATATCATCTGCCTTGATTTTAACAGAAGTTTGGAGCGCTTTTTGAAGATAAATAAGTGCTTGTGCGTGTTCTTCTTGGGTCATGTATAGCAATGCGATGCTGCTAAAAGAACTTGCAATCCCTCTTTGGTCGCCTATTTCTTTTTTGATTTTGAGTGATTTGAGGTGATATTGTAGAGATTCTTTGTATTTACCCAGTTTACGGTAAATATCTCCCAGATTATTACACACCACTGATTGAGAAGAAACATCTTCTAGATTAGTAAAAATAATCAAAGCTTCTTCATAATTTTCCTTTGCTTTTTGCAAATCACCTTGGTCATCATAGACCGTTCCTATATTGGTCAATGCACCTGCAAAGCTTCCTTCATCTTGCTCTTGTTGGGCTAGTTGCTTGGCTTTTTCAAAATAAAGCAATGCTTTCTCACTATCATCTAGTTGCTTATAAATAGCACCTACATTCAAGTTAGCTTGTAGTTGGTTATAAAACCTACTGTCAGCATTTTGGAGGTTTTCGCTGATTTTGAGTACTTTGAGTTGGGCTTCGAGGGCAGGGGCATATTCAGCTTGTGCATAATGACAAATCCCTATTCTGGATAGAGTTTCTACCAATCCCTCATTATTTTTTGTACTTTCAAATAGCTTTTGTGCTTGTATTAGATATTCTAGTGCTTTTTTAAAATTACTCTGATAATATTTGGAGAGACCTATTCCGCTCAGGATAAACCCTTGTCGAGTTTTATCATCCAATTCTTGATAAATCTTCAAGGCTTGCTCAAAAAAGCTTTCGGCTCTCGGGTAATTATTTCTTTGAAGATAAATATTACCAAGATGTTGTAAGGCATTGGCATTTCCACCAGGGTAAGGCGTTTTTTTGATTAATTGCAAAACTTGTCGGGCATAGTCTTCAGCTTTTTCTAGGTCTTCATCTATGGTAAGTCTTGCCAATTCATTAAGATAATTGATTTTATCAGATACATTGCTGGCTTGTTTGGTAGCCTTTTCAAGACTATCTATTAAATTTTGTGCAGATACAGCACCATTCAATGCCAATAACCCAACTAAAATGCTGATAAATTTACTCATATTACTTGATGTCAAAACAATAACTTGAAGCAAATATAATCATTTTGAGGGAAGCCTTAAAACTACAATGATTTTAATTTAAAAAATGAAGGGTGGGTAGATGATAATATTCTATGTCTTGATAAATTTTCATTTTTCAATAAAACTTATCTAACGATATTGAAACGAACTTTTTAATGTCTATTTCTAGATAGGTAACATTTTTTTAGTGCATAGATTTGACGAATTAAACAGATAAATTACAGATAAGAATTCGTGTAAATCTGTATGCTCATTAGAAAAAGATTTAAAGACAGCATCAGAGTTATTGCAAGGAAAGAGTTAGAAAAACGCTATTTAAAATCGGGGAATGACCTAAATAAAAAAAGCATTTTACTTATTGTGAAAGTAAAATGCTTTAAGCAAATGGTCAAAATTAATTGGTGCTTTAGTCTTGTTATAAAGAACTGACTATCAGAATTTTACTAAAATAACTCATCACTTATTATTTATAACTCATCACTTATTAAATACAGATTATCCTACACTACCTTCTAAGCTGATGGCGAGTAGTTTTTGAGCTTCTACAGCAAATTCCATTGGCAATTGCTTTAAGACTTCTTTGGCGTAGCCGTTTACTATCAATGCTACGGCAGTTTCAGGGTCTATCCCTCTCTGCGTACAATAGAATAATTGGTCTTCACCGATTTTAGAAGTAGTTGCTTCGTGTTCTACGATTCCAGTATGATTGTCTATCTCTATGTAAGGGAAAGTATGTGCACCACAACGGTCACCCATTAAAAGGGAATCACATTGTGAGAAGTTACGGGCATTTTCAGCACGTTTGAACACTTTTACTTGTCCACGGTATGAGTTTTGACTTTGACCAGCAGAAATACCTTTAGATACGATTCGACTTTTGGTATTTTTACCGATATGAATCATCTTAGTACCTGTATCAGCTTGTTGGTGATTATTGGTAACAGCTACCGAATAAAATTCACCGATAGAGTTATCACCTTTTAAGATACAGCTAGGATATTTCCATGTGATAGCAGAGCCTGTTTCTACTTGTGTCCAAGAGATTTTAGAGTTTTTACCCTCACAAATTCCTCTTTTGGTTACGAAGTTATAGATTCCGCCTTTTCCGTTTTTATCGCCTGGATACCAATTCTGTACGGTAGAATACTTGATTTCAGCATCATCCATAGCGATAAGCTCTACTACGGCAGCATGCATTTGATTTTCATCACGCATCGGAGCAGTACAACCTTCAAGATAACTCACATAACTGCGTTCGTCAGCTATTAAAAGAGTTCTTTCAAATTGCCCTGTATTGGCAGCATTGATTCTAAAATAAGTAGAAAGCTCCATTGGGCAACGAACTCCCTTAGGAATATAACAAAAAGAGCCATCACTAAATACAGCCGAATTAAGGGCTGCAAAGTAATTATCACTAGGAGGTACAACCTTGCCTAAGTATTTACGAACTAGCTCAGGGTGTTCTTGGATAGCTTCGCTCATAGAGCAGAAGATAATACCCATTTCACCTAACTTTACTTTAAAAGTAGTTCCGATAGAAACACTGTCTATGACTGCATCTACGGCAATACCTGTTAATCTTTTTTGCTCATTGAGTGAAATGCCTAATTTCTCGAAAGTAGCTAACAATTCAGGGTCAACTTCTTCAAGACTATTAGGTTTTACACTTTGCTTAGGAGCAGCATAATAAATAGCATCTTGAAAATCAATAGGAGGATGTTTTATATTTGCCCAAGAAGGTTCTTTCATAGTGAGCCAATGACGGTAAGCACTCAGCCTCCACTCAAGCATCCACTCAGGTTCTTCTTTCTTGGCAGAGATAAATCTTACGATGTCTTCATTAAGTCCTTTTGGTGCAGAATCCATCTCTATGATAGTTTCCCAGCCATATTTATAGTCAGAGTTGATATGATTTTCTAAAAGTTCAGTTTCTTTTCCCATAATTTAAAAAAATGATTAGTCTTTATTTAGACTGATTATAAGTTATACAAATATATAACATTAAATCCAAAATAATGTTCCAAAATACTTATTTATTGAGGTGAAGGTGTTTTTTATTGAGTTTAACTTTAAAAAATACACTTTGTTTAGCATAAAATATATCTAAAATAGGAAGTATTGATGGAAATTAATATACGTGATGATAAGAGTGAATAGGAAACAACAAAAACGAGAACTTCTTACTATCAAAAGTTCTCGCTTAGATTTTGAGAGAAATAGTTATTTTATTTTGTGAAATAAATGATTAAAATTAGTGAGTACTCTAATCTTGTTACAAAAATCTGATTATCGGGGTTTTACTAAGATAACTCATCACTCATCATTTATAACTTATTACTCATAAAGCTAATGGCACATCCTCCTCCTTTGGCTAGTTTGACTTCGAGTGTATCTCCAGCTTTTACTTCTTTGCTTTCTATCTTGTATGCCATTGGGTTTTTCTCCCAATCGGCATCTGCGGCATCTCTGTAGGTAATCGCTGTATAGGTCTTGCCTTCTTCTAAAAAGTCTAGTTTAAAAGTGAAATTTTGGGCTTTATCACCTGTAATGCTTCCCAAAAACCAATTGTCTGTACCTTTTGCTTTTCTTGCAATGCTTGCATATTCGCC
This sequence comes from Cytophagales bacterium, assembly GCA_038248005.1. Taxonomy (GTDB): domain Bacteria; phylum Bacteroidota; class Bacteroidia; order Cytophagales; family Microscillaceae; genus JAABSX01. Next base: position 20,800 of record JBBRUH010000005.1, read on the forward strand.
TACTTTAGCATTGAGATAGACCGTTTTATCCCAATCTACGGCCACATCCTGTATAAACTTCAAAGCATCAGGATGCTCTTCATAATTTTCAGGTAAATCAGCCAGCATTTGAAGAGGTGAATAAAAGACAACATACAAGGCAAGTTGCTGCATAATCGTAGATTTTACTCTGTTATTTCCTTCTTTGACAAAGAAGTTACCATTATCAACTCTTTCATTTTTAGAGTTTTGGAAAGCCACATCAAATACTCCAGGCGTGAAATCCATAGGGCCTATGAGGTTACGCATAAAAGGCAGCGTAACATTGTGAGAGATAGGGTTTCCTCTGCTCCAAGCATTGAACTCTTGCCCACACATTCCCTCAGCACTCATGAGATTAGGGTAAGTACGGCAAAGACCCGTAGGATAAATAGGCTCATGCACATCAAGCATAATCTTGGCATCCGCCATTTTTTTCATCACTGTATTATAGTGATTGACCATCCATTGTCCTTTGTGTGTATAGCCCTTAGGGATAATACTGCCTACGTAGCCTGTTTTGACAGCATGTACTCCCACTTCATTATAAAATGCTAAGGCAGAGTCTATGCGTTCATTGTATCTATTGACAGCAGCGGAGGTTTCGTGGTGTCCGATAAGTGCTACGCCTTTTTCTTTGCCATAACGGATTACTTCTCTAATATCAAAATCTTTATAAGGCGTAGTGAAATCAAATGCTGTAGCTCGCCCAGGAGCAGTCCAGACTTCCCAACCAGTATTCCAGCCTTCCACCAAAAAAGCAGGAATACCATATTTTGCACAAAAATCGATGTATTTTTTGGCATTCTCAGTAGTCGCTCCGTGCATTCCACTAGCTTTGTCCCAAGTAGCTTTTCCTACGTGCATTTCCCACCAGATGCCTGCATATTTGGTAGGCTTTATCCAATCAGTATTTTGGATTTTGTTAGGTTCATTTAGATTTTCTAAAAGATAATAAGTCGCTAATAAATCAGTAGCACTTGCTCCGATTTGGATAGTTCGCCAAGGCGTTTTGGCAGGCAAAGCAACAGTTGCCTTTGTGCCATCAGGTGCAGGAGCAAGAGAAGTTTTGAGAGTCAATGTCTTAGGGTTTAGCTCTAAGATATGTCCTGTAAAATCAACCAAAGCAGCTTCGTGAAAAGTCAAATGCACATGTTCAGCAGTTCTGAGCGTAAGCGGGAGTGAAGCAGCCGTGCTAGTAGGCACGCTCATCCATGTATCTAAGCTATTATAATTTGCACGAGAAGAGTCTATCTCAGAGAGTTTGGTCTGGCTATACCAATATTCATCATTATCCCAGCAGCCCATATTCCAAAAAGCTGTATGATCAGCCGTCATTTTATATTGGGTAACTTCATCTAAAATGACGAGAGCATCTAAACCATTCTGAGCAGGAAACTCATAGCGAAAGCCCAAACCTTCATCAAAAACCCTAAAAACGATGTCTAATAAATGCCCTTTGCTGTCTTTGAGATTAACTTTAAGTTCTTGACAGTGATTACGCACTTCTGATTGCTGTCCCCAGACGGGCTTCCATGTTTCGTCAATGGTCTGAGTAGAAGAATTGACTACTGAAAAATCACTCAATAAATCAAAATCTTTGGTTTTAAACCCTAGATAAGAAGTATCTACTAATTTTTTATCATTAAAATCAAGCATATAATAAGGCTCTCCTTTGGAGTTGAGTGCAAAAGAAAGTTTGATTTTTTGGTTGGGAGAACTTACAGATAAGTCTTTACTAGCTTCCTCATTTTTGCAAGCCCATGTGAGCGTAAGGAATAGAAATAAGAATAAAAGATGGTTTTTTAGGTGCTTCATCATTGTTTTTTGTTTGAATTAAAAGAAATGTTTTATTCTTTCAAAGATAAGTACCATTTATTGATTTTTAGTACTTATTTTTGAAAAATGAAAGGCAACGTTTTTTTTGAAATGAGCGTCTTAAACGCCCTCAAACTAGATTTAACTTACTTAAACTTCTCAAATAGTGGCTGTGGGTATATATTTACCTTGATAGGTGCTTTATCTATTAATTACAAAGTGTTTTATGAGTTTTAGGAGAAATTTTAAAATACGCTATGACATCTAATTTACTATAATTTATTTTTATTTTGTATTTTTAGCCCTAAATTTCAAAAGGATTCAAAAAAAGTAGATAAAAATGGCAAAGAAATACGGCAATACTTGGTGGGGACAGCAGTGGCTCAAAGCACTAGAAGGGATAGATTATGACAATCGCTTGCCTCGTGGACGGACGTATGCCAATAAAGGATTAGTAAAAGATGTACTCATCGAGAATGGCGAAATCAAAGCCAAAGTACAAGGCTCTGCTCCTCGTCCCTACAAACAAACGATTGCTATTGCTCCGTTTACGCTGGTAGAGAAAGCTCAAATAGTGCAAGCCATCACAGAAAATCCTTTTATTCTCTCTGCACTTCTCAACAAGCAACTTCCTCAAGAACTTCTCACAGAAATACAAACACTAGGCATCAAGCTTTTCCCGAATAGCTGGAAAGACATGAAAGCCAACTGCTCTTGCCCTGATTGGGCATTGCCTTGCAAGCATTTGGCGGCTGTTATCTATGTGGTAGGTACGGAGATAGATAAAAATCCTTTTATGGTGTTTTTGCTTAGAGGGCTAGATGTCTTGGATGAGTTACAAAGACTAGGCTTTACTTCTGGTGGAAATTTTAAATTACCCATTTTAGAAATCAAAGAGCTTTATAGTCAAGATATTTTATTAGAAGATTTTCCTTTTGACCCTTCACTGACCCAAAAAATAGATTTTTCTAAAATCCCGTATAGCGAAGAAAACATCCTCAAATTACTAGACCCGAATCCATTATTTTTTACGGAAAGTGATTTAAAATCAATACTTCAAAAAAATTATAAAAGCATTGCCAAAGAAGTCAGCAAATCTTGGCAACTTAGCCTAGAAGATCTCTTTGCAAAAGGAGCAAATCACTGGACAATTCACATAGAGTTAGAAGGTGGATTTAGGGCAGCTTATTGGCATATTGAAGATGATAAAGGAATGATAGGCAAAAAAGGAAATGCCAGTTCTTTTGTAGATGTGATTCAGCAAATCAATCCTGCACACTTGGGGCATTATTCTCCTGCTGTTTTTTCTTTGTTTTGGATACATCAATTTGCGAAGCACCTCATTACCAAATCTGCTTATATCCCCGAGTTGGTTCAGGTTCAGACAGATACATACACTATTCGTTGGATTCCTGCCCTGCTGATTAAGGAAGTAAAAGCCGTTTTTGATATTCTGTATCAAGTCGTGCCACCTAATTTGCTTATCAGGCACAAAGCCACTCAAAGTCTTTATACCAATTCAGAAGAACAATTAAAGGCATTATTATCTCTTTTCTTAAATTATTATGTCTATCAATACGGACAAGACCAGCCCACACATTGGCGGCAAGCAGATATATTAGAGACCTTTTTTAGTCAATCTCTGCTCAATACCAAAGGTTTTGAACGACAAGAAAATGCCCAAGCTATCCAAAAATGGCTACAAAAGTTTTACCTTGCCGATAAAAGCTATCTCCCTATCCTCAAAATAGAAGAAGACGAAACAGAAGAAGGTATTTTTCTGCTTAATTTTTGGATACAAGACAAGGAAGATATTCTCCAAGAACCTGCTCCCCTAAAAGATATTTTTGCAAAGAAAAAATACGAAAAAGACCGCCTTGAGATTATACAAGATTTGGCTGTTCTTGCAGAATATTTACCCCCCGTCAAGGAGCTAATCAGAGACAAAGGCAAGTATGATATAGTAATGAATAATGAGGATTTTGTAGAGGTATTCTTGAATACTTTGCCTTCCTTTGAGCTTTTAGGCATTAAAATCTTATTGCCCAAAGCCTTGCGAAGATTGTCTCGCCCTCGTCTTTCTATGCAAATTCAATCCGAAGGAAGTGTGGGCTCGAGTGGAGGCTATGTCAATTTTGCCGACCTCCTTACTTTTGATTGGCAGATTGCCTTAGGAGATAGCACTATCTCGACAAAAGAATTTCTCAAAATGGTCAAAAAACTGAGAGGAATCGTCAAAATCAATGGGGAATATGTATTGATAGATGAAAAAGAACTTCAAAATATCCTCAGAAAGATAGAAAATCCGCCTAACATCAGTACCAGCGATTTGCTCAAAGCCAGTTTAAGTGAAGATTACCAAGGGGCAAAAGTAACCTTAGACAAAAAAGTAAGGGAGATGATTAGGACATTGACCGAAAATGAGGCAGTTGCTCTTCCACAAAATCTCAAAGCTACGCTTCGCCCTTATCAAGAAAGAGGCTATGCTTGGATGTATAAAAATACACAAGTAGGCTTCGGGAGTTTGCTGGCAGATGATATGGGCTTGGGCAAAACCCTACAAGTCATCAGCCTTTTACTTAAATTTAAAGAAGAAAAAAGGCTAGACAAAAAGAAAGCCCTTGTGGTAGTGCCGACTACTTTGCTAGGTAATTGGGAAAGAGAAATCCAAAAATTTGCTCCTGATTTGAATGCTTGGGTCTATCATGGGCCTAAGCGAAGCCTTGAATTACAAGAAAATGAGGTTATTTTGACTTCGTATGGAGTGGCGAGAAGTGATGAAAAAATACTCAATAAAGTAAAATGGGGCTTCTTGATTATAGATGAAGCACAAAACATCAAAAATACCCAAACTGCACAAACCAAAGCCATCAAAAAAATAAAGAGTGATGTCAGAATTGCGATGAGTGGTACGCCCGTAGAAAATCGCCTTTCTGAATATTGGAGTATTTTTGATTTTACCAACAAGGGTTATTTAGACTCACTCAAAAGATTTAAAGATGAATTTATAGAACCCATAGAAAAGGAACGAAGCCAAGAACACCTTGATAGATTTCAGAAAGTAACTGCTCCTTTCATCTTAAGAAGGGTAAAAAGTGATAAAAGTATTATCCAAGATTTGCCTGATAAAATAGAAACTGACCAAATCTGTACGCTCACTGCTGAGCAATCAGCCCTTTATCAAAATATCGTCAATCTCAGCCTAGAAGAAATCCAGAAAGAAGACGGAATGAGCCGTAGAGGACTTATCTTTCAGATGATGACTGCCCTCAAGCAAATCTGTAATCACCCGAACCAATACCTCAAGAAAAAAGAAATAGACCCCGAACTCTCAGGCAAAACCCAGCTTTTGATTTCTCTGCTGGACAGCATTTATGAGAATGATGAAAAAACGCTCATTTTTACCCAATACAAAGAAATGGGTGATTTACTCGCCAAACTGATAGAAGAACGCTATCATCAAGCACCCCTTTGGCTACACGGAGGCACTAGCCGCAAAAAAAGAGATGAAATGGTGCAAGATTTTCAGACACAAAGCCACATCAAAATAATGCTTCTCTCGCTCAAAGCAGGAGGCACGGGACTTAACCTGACTGCTGCCAACAATGTAATCCATTATGACCTTTGGTGGAATCCTGCCGTAGAAAATCAAGCCACAGACCGAGCTTACCGCATTGGTCAAAAGAAAAATGTAATGGTTTATAGAATGATTACCCAAGGCACTTTTGAAGAGAATATCAACGGCATGATTAAAGCCAAAAAAGAACTTGCTGACCTTACTGTCAATACTGGCGAAAACTGGGTTACAGAAATGAGCAACGAAGATTTAAAAGATATTTTTGGGTTGAAGGGATAGTGCTTTAAGGTGAGTGATTGTGTTAGCAATCCACCAGAATTATAAGTATATTTGAGTTATATATGACAAAAAATAAATAGATAAGCAATGACAGATTATGAAATATATTCAAGGTTGTTTTTACTAAAATCAAACGAGCTGAAGCAAGACTTAGTGGATTATCTTGATTTTTTACTTGACAAACAATTCTCAAAAGAAGAAAGTAAGACTAAGAGAATCCCAAAATTTGGTTCTGCCAAAGGGAAATTTAAAATGACCTCAGACTTTAATGAACCCATTGACCATTTTAAGGACTATGTACCTGAATGAATAATTTATTAGACACTCAAATCTTAATTTGGTTTTTTGAGGGAGATAAAGCTTTAAGTAGTCAAGCTGAGATAGAAATAGAAAATCCTGCAAATACAAACTTTGTGAGTGTAGTAAGTTTCTGAGAAATTGCTATTAAAGTCAGTATTTATCAATACTTGGATTCAACTAGTGAGCTCTGATGAGATTTTTGATAAATACTTAAAAGACTCCTCCGTTTATAGGATTTGGTGATAGTATTTAAAAATCATATTGTGTTCCAAAATCGTCCACGTTCTGCCCTAGGCGAAGGTCTTTTCCACACTAAATGAACGAATAAAAACAAAACTCCTCAAACATTTTAGTAGTCAATGTTCTGCATCTAAAATTATTCTAAAAAAATTTTACGCTTATTGGTTTCCAAATCAATGACATCAAATCGCTTAGTACTGTTGAAAGAACCCATGTCTGTATCGCTATTGATTAATATTGCACCCACCAATACCACATATTTGCAATGGTATTCGGTTCTGGATACTAATTCATTTATCCGCTCGTCAATCGCTTCATAAATAACTTCTGTGGCTTCAAAAATAGGGTTTGGGGCGGTTAAAATTCTGTCTTTTTGGCGAAGCAGCATTTGCTCAATGATATTCATTTGATAATCGATTTCAGAAATATTTCCTTCTATAATTTCATTAGCCATTAATTTTTTGAGTGCACCTTTAGCAGCACCACAACAACTTGAATTTTTGGTTTGTCCATGTCTATTTATCTCTCCAATTATTCCTGTTTTTGTAACACCAATATGTGGGCCATAATAAATAAGAACAGCACCATCATTTGGTACATGGCTGGCAAAAGCTCCCATTCCTGTTAATCCAGTAAATGGAAAGCCATCTAAGCCGCCCATCTTAAAAGGACCGAGCAATTCCAAAGCTCTTGAAGGATATTGAATACTATTTACATCATCGCTACAGATACTATCGGCAAGCATTACGTTAGAAGGATCTATATCTAACTCATCATCAATAAACTCTATTAGTTTGTTTAAACTATCTATGGTGGTCATCGCATTTGGATAATAGTTTCTAATAATGCCTAATTTTTCTCTTTTTCTCATGATTTTAATATTGGTTTAAAAATTTTTCACATCAACACTCCGTTCTTCGATTCAATTGCTGGAGGTAAATTAGTTTCACCAAGCATTTCTCTAAGGTCAATTTCTATTACTCTGCATAATGACATCATAGGAATATCATTTGCCATTCCTTGAAAAGGATTTTCCGTATAATCTCCTACTATTTCCATCATTACATAAATCCAACCAATAAGAGCTGTAATGGGTATAGAAAGCCATAAGCCATATTCGCCAATTTTCATTAGCTCAGGCATCATACTAAAAGGCAGGAACATAATAAAAATACCAACGAAGTATCTGCTCATATTGGCATATTGTCGTGGCAAAGGGAATTTCTTTATTCTTTCATTTTTACCTTGGTGCGTGTAAAAATTTTTTAAAAGATTGGCTAATTCCATGTGACGGAAATCATCAATTAGTCGTTGTTCCCTAAGTCGGACTAAATCTCGTGACTGTTCATTTATGATTTGAGTAGCCGTATTAGCGTATCCTAGTAACCTATCGTGTTCTACCATTGGAAGAAAATGCTTGAGTTCTGTTCTAGTGATGTCATCATCTATTAAGCCAATTCCAAGCTTTTCTTGATACACTTTGGCTTTCCGTCCCGTTAGACCATCTTGACTAATATGTTCCCAGGGCGTTGCTATTAATAATTGACTTCTGTGGGCATAAAGCCAAGCAATATGCCTGTATATTAATCTTTTTTTGATTTCATGAATTTCATCTTTTGTGATTTTTTTTCCTGTGGATAGATTGGTAACAAACCCATCAATCATCATACCCCAAGAACGGCTGTCATTAACTATTCCACCCCATATTTTACGGGCTTCCCACATACGGTCATAAGCTTGGTTGTTTTTAAAACCAACATAAAAGGCTACTGCCGTACCTACCACTGAAACAGGTAACCAAGGAATGTTTACATCAATAATTTTGAAATAATAGAGCGTTGAGATACCCCCCATTAATGATAAAAGCCACAGAATATGGTGAGCTGTCCATTTTATTAATTTACCAATACTTATTTCTTTAGTTACTATCATAGTATAATAAATATTTCATTGCCAATTTTAAGTCACGGCTTTATTTCTTGTAACAGGTTTCCATTTTTTCAAATTATACTAACATTCAGATAACAAGTGTAGCTTGGCATGTGTTGGCTTTGTGCGACTTCACTAGTCTTTACACAAATTTATTGTCAAATATCTAAACCCTCAACTGCTTTCTCGCTAAGTAAACTTTATGAACTGCTTCATCTCAGATATAGAATAAAATTTTTATATATGCATTGTAATCTTCTAAAACATACACTATAATTTAGTCTGAGCAAGATATATTAGACCAGTTTGCTGTTGTGGGTAGATATGGTTTAGATTAGATGTGAGGATGCTTTACAATACCAATAAAGACAAAACTTTTCAGATTAGAGTTGTTACTTCCTGATTTTCAATGATTTACATCAATTTTTCATTTGGGAATTTTGGAATGATAAGCTAGTATAAAAGCTTTTCGTAAGCAATTCCCTGTGTTTTCTATGTACATATATGGTTATAAAAAAGTAAAGTGTTGATAACCAGTGTGTAACAGCTCTATTATTTATTTTATTGTAAATAGTTGGATTAAGAGCGATAAATTACATTCAAAAAGACATCCTTAAACTAAAAAAAATATATTGTATGCTAAATGTAAATCCAAATCCACTTAAAAATCGTTTTGAAAAACAAGGATTTTATTATTAAATAATGAGTGATAAGTTATCTTAGTAAAATTTTGATAATCAACTTTTTATAACAAAATTAAAGTGCAAACTATTTTTCACCCTCTACTTAGTAAAAATTAGTCCCTATTGGTATTTTACATGACTTATAATATTTAGCAGAGCAGTATTTTTGTAGCTCTCATTTAGAATGAATAATTTTATGAAAAACTTTTTACTTCTTCTGTGCATCATTACTCAGGTATCAGTTTCACTGGCACAACAGCAAAAGCCTCTTTCTGCCGAGTTTGAATGTGGTGGTTGTCATCCGACTCAGGTTATTTTTAAATTAAAAAGTGAAAAAAAAATTGAATCTCAAACTCAATTTGCAAAAGCTCTCTATCCATTGCCTCAGCAAAAGATTGAACTCCTTTCAGAAAAAGAACCAAGTCTTTTATTTCCTAAAGATAGCTA
>JBBRUH010000006.1:0-29513 GCA_038248005.1 Cytophagales bacterium
AAAAGAGGCTTATTCAAAACTTCCAAAGGCTTTCTAATCAATGCAGATGTAAATGCTAGTTACAACATTATTAAAAAAGTAGCTCCAAAGATTTTCAATGGAGTAGAGGCTGTCGTAGTCCAGCCATATAGATATTTTTCTGTAAAATAAATGACTACCAAAACACCAAGAATATCTACTCCTTTGATACTTTTAAAATATTGCAAAAAAGTGAAAAAGAACTAAATATTCCTCAAAATCCTTTTAGTATAGTGATGCTGACCACTAAAAAATCTTTAGAAAAAAAGAATCTGCAAGACAGTAATCAGTTTACTTGGAAAAAAGAATTGGTCTTAGCACTTACTACACAATATTCAGGAGAAAAAATAAGGTGAATCTTGAATTTTATCCGTTATTATGTTAAATTTAAGAGTGAAATAAGTACTCAAAAATTTGAAACTGAAATACAAACAATCATTAAATATCGCAAAAGTATGGGCATAGAAGAAGCAATTATACAAGAAGTAACTGATAAGGTAACTAAAAAAGTAACATCAGAAGTAACCAATAAGGTAACATTAGAAGTAACTGAAAAAGTTGAGATGCAAACTAAAATCAATGTTATTCAAAAAGCCTTAGCAAAAGGTAAATATACCATCGAGGATATAGGTGATTTATTTGAAGTAAGTCTTGAATTTGTACAGAAAGTCAAGAGTGGAGAAATCAAGTAAAAGTAAGGAACTATTCAACAAATAATTTCCCCATTTCCCAAGAGTATTTGATAAAAGTATTCTATTTTAAACTAAATTTAGGTGTAGATTTTTTTGTTTGATTCCCAAAAATCTTCTAATGGATACAATAGAATAGATTCTAGATAATTTATTGCTTAAAAATGAGTAAAGTTCTTAGCTTTTATATAGTAAGTCTTATTTTGGTTCAACCTTTTAATTCTTCTGGACAAGATATGAAAGCTGTCCGTGAGGTGATTGATACACTTTCTTCTCCGTCTATGCATGGGCGAGGCTATGTAGAGAATGGAGATAGGATAGCAGCAGAATACATTCGCCAAAGTTTTGAGGAGATAGGTTTGAAATCATTTAAAGAAACTCATTTTCAAAATTTCACCCTAGACATCAATACTTTCCCCAAAAATATAAAACTCAGAATAGGTAAAAAAACGCTTACATTAGGCAGTGATTATATCGTTAATTCTATCTCCAAGGGAGGTAAGGGGAAAGGTAAGCTCATTCGTCTTGATACCGCCATTTATAATGATAACGCCGCCAAAACAAAATTTGCAGACCAAAAGATGAAGAATATGATACTTTGGTATCCACAGAATGAATATCAGCGTATTATTGAACTTCCCCAGTTTGTGATAGATAAAATCTATGAGTCAGAGGCGATTATAGAGGTGAAAAGTCAAAAACTAACAGCTAGTCTATCTCAAAGACAGTTGAGTAACCCATTCTATGAGGTATTGGATAGTATTTTTGATTCTACCCTCCGTCAAATCAAAAATAGAAAGATAAAAGTAAAATATAAACTAGATGCCGAGTTACTCTCCAAATATGAATCTCAAAATGTGATAGGGTATCTATCAGGAACAGTACAGCCAGATAGTTTTTTGGTAGTTTCAGCACATTATGATCACTTAGGGCATCTAGGCAAAGATGTTTATTTTCCTGGTGCAAATGATAATGCAAGCGGGGTAGCTTTGCTTCTTGAACTTGCGAAGCACTATCAGAAGACTGAGAATAGATTGCCTTATTCAATGGTTTTTATGGCCTTTGGAGGGGAGGAAGTAGGGCTTTTAGGTTCTTTACACTATGTCAAAAATCCACTGTTTCCATTACGCAATATCAAATTCATGCTTAATTTTGATTTAGTAGGCACGGGAGATGATGGGCTTACGGTCGTCAATGGTTCTGTATTTGAGCAAGCCTTTCAGAAACTAGTGCAAATTAATGAATTAAATAAATATATTCCTGAAATCAAAAGGCGAGGGATTGCTGCCAATTCAGACCATTATTTTTTTACAGAAAGTGGAGTTCCTTCTTTTTTTATTTATACTCTGGGTGGGATTACAGCTTACCATGATATTTATGATACTGCTGAGAATCTTCCACTCACCAAGTTTGAAGGCTTGTTTCATCTTGTAAAAGATTTTATGTCTCAGTGGCAATTAGAGATGAAGTAAAAATCATTTTTCTGTTCTACCCCTCAACAGCTTTTAGCGTCTCGCCAAGAGCAAACTTTACGAATCATTTAAACTCAAATATGAAATAAAATTTTGATATAATGAAATATATCTTAGTTTGCATCCAAAATAATGACTGTATGATGCAAAAATTTAGTCTTAGCGAGGACTAGTTTGCAGAATAACCACTGAATTAACAAAACTATAAACTAAAACAAACACCACATCACCCAAACACTCACTGTTTTTTGGGAAAACAGACAAAGAAATTCTTACAGGACGAGCTTTGCTTTCGCACATTCAAGTTTTCATTGCTCAGCTTTAAGTCTCCCCAAGAAAGACTTAAATAAAATATTTTATATATATAATTTTAAGAATAACTATTGTAGTAACAAAAGTGCTTTCCTTAAAGATAATTTGCCACCCGAATCATATCTGCCAACACGCCTGCCGCTGTTACTTCTGCCCCAGCTCCTGAGCCTTTGACTACTAATGGTCTTTCAGGATAACGTAAAGTGGTGAATGCCAAGATATTATCACTTCCAGAAAGAGAGTAAAATGGATGCTCTGAATCTACGGAATGCAAGCCTACTTCTACTTTTCCTTGCTCAAATTTGGCAATATAACGCAATACCTTTCCTTCTTTTTGAGCTGCTTGAAGCATTTCCATAAAGTAATCATCAGATTGGGCAAGTGCCACAAAAAAGTCATCTACTGAGGCTGCCTCAACACAACTTTGAGGTAAAAATCCTTTGATTTTGACATCTTCAAATTCTAACGGAAAACCAGCTTCACGTCCTAAAATTAATATTTTACGTCCTACGTCACTTCCATTAAGGTCTTCACGAGGGTCTGGTTCCGTATAGCCTAATGCTTTTGCCTCTTTGACTACCTCACTGAATGGTTTTTTGCCATCAAAAGAATTAAAAATGAAAGACAATGTACCTGAAAGCACCGCTTCTATTCTTAAAATCTGATCACCTGAGTCTATCAAATCACGCAAAGTACTAATCACAGGAAGTGCCGCACCCACATTGGTTTCATACAAAAACAAGACACCGTGTCGCTTGGCTTTTTGCTTTAACAATAAATACTGAGCATAGCTACTCGAAGAAGCGATTTTATTGGGTGTAACTATCGAAATACTTGATTTAAGGACTTGCTCATACATCTGAGCTACTTCGGCATTGGCAGTATTGTCTATATAGATAGAATTAATCAAATTCATTTCTTCCATTTTTTTGACAAACTCTTGTATGTTGGCTTCCTCAGGCGATTTTTCAAGATAAGTTTCCCATTCGGTAGGGGAGAGTCCATCTTCTAAAAAATAGTGCTTGCGACTATTAGAAATACCCACCAAACGAATATCTAGGTTATAAGATTGAAGTAAATGTGCTTGCTGTGCTTTTAACTGACGCAAGAAAGCTTTGCCTATCAGCCCAATGCCTACCACAAAAAGGTGCAATGTCTTAATTTCTGAAAGGAAAAAGGCTTGATGTAAGACACGCAACGCCTTTGCTTCATCTTGTTTTTTGATAACGACTGAGATATTTAACTCGGAAGAACCTTGAGCAATTGCTGTAATGCTTATCCCATTTCGCCCAAGAGCCGTAAAAAATTTACCTGCAATACCCACAGAATGACGCATGTTTTCACCTACAGCGGCGATGATAGCCATCTCTTCAAAAAGTTCTACAGCATCCAGAAGTCCTTGCTTAAACTCAGAGTCAAAGGCTTCTTCTAGAGTAGCTTTTGCTATTTTAGCATCTGAAGGCTTCACTGCAAAACAAATAGAATGCTCAGAAGAGGCTTGACTAATCAAAATCACGTTAATTTGTTCGGCTGCCAAAGCACCAAATAGACGAGCAGAAATCCCTGAAATGCCTACCATTCCACTTCCTTTAAGATTGAGAAGTGCTACATTATCTATGGAAGCCAATCCTTTGACTGTTTCTTTGCCTTGATTGACTTGGTGTCCGATGTGTGTACCTACATAATCAGGGTTAAAAGTATTGCGAATTCTAAGGGGGATATTTTTTCGCAAAACAGGAATCATCGTAGGAGCATAAATTACTTTTGCTCCAAAATGCGACATTTCCATCGCTTCTTCATAAGAAAGGTTTTTGATAGAATAAGCCTTGCCTACTTTTCGTGGGTCTGCCGTCATTACTCCATCTACATCTGTCCAGATTTCAAGCTCATCTGCTGAAAGTGCTGCCGCAAAAATAGAAGCCGTATAATCTGAACCACCTCGCCCTATGGTTGTAGTGATTCCTTCGGGAGTAGCTCCTATAAAGCCCGTAATGATTTGCAAGGAAGGGTGTGATTCAAAATAGCTTTCAATCAGGGCATTGCTTGCTTCAAAATCAACTTGGGCCGCTCCATATTGATGGTCTGTGATGATAAGTTTCCTTGCATCCAAATATTCTACTTCTTGCCCAGATGCCTTAAAGCACTCCGTAATCAAGCTAGAAGAAAGTCTTTCGCCAAAGCTAAGAATGTAATCTAAAGAACGTGGACTTAACTCACCAATCAGATAAATTCCCTTTAATAAATCTGTTAGCTCACGACTCATTTCTTGGATATAGGCATTGATAGTCGGTTTTTGTGTGAGTGTGAGTAAGTTTTTTGCAATTTGAAAATGCAAATCTATCAAATCAACCAAGCGTTTGGAGTAGCTATCCTCTTTTTCTAAGGCAAGGTGTGCAATCACAATCAGTTCATCGGTTATTCCTGCAAGTGCCGAACAGATAACTGCTCTTGCTTGTGGTTCGGATTGTGTGATACGGATGATATTTTGAATACGTTCGGCAGTTTTGACAGAAGAACCTCCAAATTTTAAGATTTTCATAAATGTTGTGAGTAGTAGGTGATTTATTGCTTGCTCAAAAAAAGAAAAGCAAGCCTGAATTTGCCTGCAAATTTATAGAAGGAAAAGAAATCGTATCTGTTTTTCTTTATTTTTTGAGGAAGAATGTATGATTATAAAGATTTTAGCCTATTTAATCTTTGAATTGTTTTATTGTTTATTATCTTATGATAATGAATTTAACTCTTGAGCGTTTCTATCACTTGCTTTCCTAAAAATCAAGGTTAAAATTCTTGGAATGGTTTGGTGATTATCATCATCAAAATATTCATTTACCTCAATAATTTCAAATCCATATTTCTTTACTGATTGCGTAAAATCTGAAATATGGTGTGTGTAGCAAGTTGCAATCTGTTCTCCTTCTTCGGTTTCAAACCTTGCCTTAGAACCCGAGTATTGCTTGAACGGATGCAGTTCTCCTACATAAATATATCCACCTTTTGCAATTGTTTCAGAAGCCTTTTTAAAAATATCATCCAAGTATTGAATATGCTCAAGCATAAGACTAAACATAATCAAGTCAAATGCTTTACTTGCAAAAGTCCAAGGCTGATGAATGTCTGCTTGAATAAAATTTACTTTATCTGATACTATTTTAGTCTTGGCTTTTGAGAGCATTTCATCTGATAAATCTACTGCAATGATTTCCTGTGCTTTGGTGAGTAGCCATTTAGTATTTTTCCCTGTTCCACAGCCGATTTCCAAGCAAGTCTGAAAAGAGATATTGGCTAAGCTTTCTCTTAGTGCTACAGCTTCTAGGTCTCTGGTTTTATTGAGATTTGTATCATATTGTTTTGCCCAATGATTGTATGCTTCTTTTATATTCATTGTAGATAAATGATAAATTTACTGTGTGGCTATCTAAAAATCATGACTTCTAGATTTTTAATGACTTTCTTATTAGAGATTATTATAATGTTTTATAGTAGATAGTACCATTCAGGTGAAGATGCTTAAACGAGTAAATACTAGTGCAAGCGTCTTCACTTACACCTTTATAAATAAAATCATAATAATATTTATTATATAAGAACATAAAAAAAGCCTTCTATCTCAATTAATAAAAGGCTTTTTTTAATTCTGTGATTCACTAAACCAGATTCTTAAATTGCTTTAAAAATCTGACATCATTTTCAGTAAATAGCCTTAAATCTTGTATTCGGTATTTGAGCATTGCCATACGTTCTATCCCCATCCCAAAGGCAAAACCTGTATATTTTTCTGAGTCTATGCCACAGTTTTCTAGCACATTAGGATCTACCATTCCTGAGCCACCTATCTCTAGCCAGCCTGTATATTTACAGATATTACAGCCTTTTCCTCCGCAGATATTACAAGAAATATCCACCTCTGCACTTGGTTCAGTAAAAGGAAAGTAAGAAGGACGAAAGCGAATCTTGGTATTTTTCCCAAACATCTCCTTAGCAAAGTGATACAAAGTCTGCTTCAAATCTATCAAACTCACATTTTCATCTATATACAAGCCTTCTACTTGATGAAAAATACAATGAGCTCTGGCAGAAATCGCTTCATTTCTAAAAACTCTACCAGGCATAATGGCTCGGATAGGAGGCTTTTGGGTTTGCATTAAGCGAACCTGTACTGAAGAGGTATGAGTACGCAAAGCAATATCAGGGTCTTTTTCTAAGAAAAATGTGTCTTGCATCTCACGAGCAGGGTGATTAGGAGGAAAGTTGAGGGCTGTAAAGTTATGCCAATCATCTTCTATCTCGGGCCCATCAGCCACATTAAACCCAATACGTTCAAAGATTTCGATAATTCTATTTTGAGTAAGTGTAAGAGGATGGACACTTCCCAATTCATTGGGAACAGTCGGTAAAGTCATATCTAGAGGCACTTTGATACCTGCCTCTAGGCTTGCTTCTTTGATGCCGTCTTGGATTTCCTTGAATCTATCTTGGGCAATATCTTTTAAGTCATTGACAGCTAAACCGTAGTCCTTGCGATTTTCTGGGTCAATGTTTCTCATATTTCCCATCAAGGCTGGGATTTCTTTTTTGATAAACTTTAAACGGAAGCTTTCTAAATCTTCAGCCGTATTGATTTCGTAGCTTACCACCTGATTTTTTAGATTTTGTATATCTTCTAACATATTTTTAATTTCGATATTTGGCTAATAAATTCAAAATTAGCCTTTTCTATCCAAATTGAAAAGTGAAAATCAAAAACATTCAATCTTGAAGAGACTTTACTGTATATTACAAGCAGATAAAAAATATAAATTTCAGGATATTACTTCATAAAATTCTCATAATCAGATGTTTATTTAGATGAATAGAATGCTTCTTTTTTAATATATTATTTTAATACAGTTGTTACATACAGGCTACCAACACTTTAGTTTTTTTATAACCACATAGACACATAGAAAATACAGGAAATTGCTTACGGAAAGCTTTTATATTAGCTTATCATTTCAAGATTCCCAAATGAAAAATTGATGTAAATCATTGAAAATCAAGAAGTAACAACTCTAATATAGAAAAGCGAATTAAAAATAAAAAAGATGTTTGAATTAGAAGATAAAATTTCTTATCTTTCCTAAAATTTAAGCATATATATCCATAATACTATGTCTAAAAATATAATTTTACTGATTTTTCCGTGTCTATTAATTTTAATGAATGCCTGTAGCTCCTTAAATGAGATTGAATTCATTGAGTTTAAGGCAAATTTTGAATCTCCCCAAGTAGTGCGTATTGGCGAACCTGTAGAGTTTAGACCTAGCCTTAGTACCTCAGGTGCAATTACTTATTCATGGAGTTTTGGAGATAAACTTGGGCAATCATCACAAGAAGCGAATCCTAGTTTCACGTATGATTCTATTGGTAATTACACCATTATGCTCAAAGTAGAAATCTTAAAAGATACAGGCTTGGTGAAGGATTCTATCCAAAAAAATATCATCGTATTGCCACAGACCGAAAACCCAGGTGATGAGCAATTTTATGAATATGGGCAAGAGATAGGAAGCCAGCGAGGTAGTGCACTTTATCCTATCAGTGAGGGTGGTTTTGTGATAGCAGGTCAAAAGAATGTAAATACATTAGTAGTTACCAAAGTAAACGCTAACCAAGAAATAATGAGTGGCTGGCCCAAAGAGTTTAATAATTTTGGTACGGGGCAGATGTTTGTGCGAGCTGTCAAAGAAACAGTCAATGGAGGTATTTTAATAATAGGTTATTTTCAATACCAAAGCGATGACAGTGATGCTTTTTTACTTAAAATAAGTGGGCAAGGAAATGAAGTCTGGCGAACCATTATTCGCTCAGATAAAGATGAAAAATTTACAGATGTGATAGAAGATCCTCTGGGAAATCTACTCATTGTAGGTACATTTGCTACTTCAGGCCGCCCCTCAGTAGTGCTCAACCGCTATTCTGCTCAAGGTGTACTTTCAGAACCTTATACAGTTCCTCGTGAGCTATGCAATAGCTGTACAGCCGAGGTAATTCGCCGAACACAAGATGGAGGTTTTGTGATAGCAGGTCAACAGATAGAAAGCCCGATGGTAATGAAGTTTGACCTTAATGGTTTATTTCAAGGGAAAAGCACCCTTAATACATTTTCAGGAGTGGGTAGCTCTATAATACAACTTCAAAATGGAAAGTATATCTTAGTAGGTAAAACCATAGAAGCCAATCCTGATAGTAGCCATGCATTCATAGCACAGTTTGATGTAATAGGCAATGCCGAAGATTGGCGACAAATACTTCGCCTATACGAAGAAGAATTTGTAGATGTTTGGGCAGCACAAAATGGAGATTTAGTAGCAGTAGGTACTCATCATAACCCTCTCTCTGGAAGAGATGCCTTATTAGGAAGATTTGATCGAATTACTGGGCAGACAAAGCAGGTCAGATTGATAAGTAGGTCAGGTAATAGCCGTATTTCTAAGGCTTGGATGACGAGTGAGGATGACATTACTTTAATAGGCAGTATGAACTCAAACACTAGCTCTCCTACACAACAAAAGATTATGCTGATGAAATTTACTTCTTCTTTTTGGGAATAATCTTTTTCTTATCAAAAAAATAAAGAAAACCTCTATATTAAAGTATGTAGAGGTTTTTTTATGAGTATTTTGTCCCTTTTTAATGTAGTGCTACATAACTTAATTTTATTATAGAATACAAGTATGTAAAATGCACTCAAAAAGATTATTTACTTTTTAGGACGGCGAAAAATATATCTAGTAATAAAGATTCCTGTGCTAGTATCTGCACTGTAAACTCCACCTGCTGTGCTATACAGTTCCCAACCGTCATCAGAAAGTGTCTGCATTTTCATACCTAGGACAGATTCATTTGCTTGAATATTACTAAAATTGATTCCGACAGCACTAAAGAAGTTTTCTAACTTTACTTCATCTTGTCTTCCTCTTTCATCACGGGTAAGCATGCGTGAGCGTCCTAAGCCTGCTGGTACAACAGACTCTATCATAGTTACTTGATATAATTCGTAACTAACATTCGTATTTCTACTTGGAGAAGGTAATTCTTGAGCGTGTATTTGAGTAGCTTGAAACACAAAACATAAGAGAGCGATTTTAAACATTGTTTTCATTGATATTTGAATTAGATAAATAATTGGATTTATGTGTTTTACGGAAAAAAACCTTTTGACGGTTGTCTTGTACTGTTAAAAAATAGATATATATCTTAAAACTCAGTTTTCTGCTTCAATTCACCATTTTTTGTGTGTAGGGTTTATAAAAACACTTCCTAACAATAAGAAAAATACTTACTATTAGGAAGTAGTATATACAAATGATGTAATTTCTGCCTTTTTTACTCAGCTTTCTGAATAAAGGTAAGCTTATGAGGTCTTCCATTAATCTTATCACTAAATCCAGCATCTACATCTATGCTGATTTTTTCTCCGCTTTTGCCCATAATGGCGAATTTTTCAAATATCTCTATTTGTACTTCTATAAACTCATCGTGCATTTCTTTGAGATTTTCTTTATCATCTGTGGGGACTACCATTAAAAAGCTCTTTCCTATCATCTCATCTTTGGCATAGCCAAGAATACCAAGATAATTATTGTTCATGCCTACATAGTTTCCATTTTCGTCTGTAACACAAATTCCTACTGTTGTGTCTTCGATGATTTCTGCAAACTTTTCAGGATTTTTTTCAATGGCATCTTTAATGCGTTGGGTTTCGGTTAGGTTTATCATAATTCTGAATGTTTAGGGAAGTTAAAAATCGATTTAGTTTGGGTTTATTTATTTTTAGTGAATTCTTTTTTCTTCTTGTAACTTATTAATGACTTTATCTTTTTCTGCAATCTCACTTTTGAGTGCTTTTATTCTTTCATAAGCCTTATCCTGAATACTTTTCGTCCGTTCTTTGAGTAAGATTTGGTTTTGCTCTATAATGCGTTGATTTTCAATAAGTTTTACTTCTTGTTCTTTTTCCAAAGTGATATCATAAGCAATTTTTAATATTTTTATAATCTCATCCCTGCTATTTTTAATAGGATAATAAGTTCCTCTTATCCATTTTGTTTCTCCTGTGTTGGTTAGTCTCTCAAAATCTTGAGTAATGTTAATTCCCTTTCTTATCTTATCCCAAAACTCTTTATACTCTATACCATCATTGAGAGAAGGGTGAATTAGTAGTTTATGATTTTGTCCTAGTAATTCATTTTCTTCATATCCAAAAAATTTAATAAAAGCTTCATTTATCCTTAATATATTGCCCTTAGAATCAAACTCAGCGGAAATGCTTGCACTATCAATAGCGGCCATCGTACTTACCTGTTCTTGTAAAAGACGCTGAAGTTCCTCTTGTGTAGTTTGAAGCTCCTCCATATTCTGGCGAAGTTCTTCATCTTGTGCCAGAAGTTCTTCTGTTTGTTCACGGGTGGCCATTAATAGGCTACGAGTACGTTCGTTAATGCGTGTATTAATAACAGCACTAGCAAGATTTTCACATAATTTCTTGATAAACTCTTGATGATAATCTTCAAAAGGACGAAAAGAAGCAATCTCTAGTACTCCTATCGCTTCTTCACCATCTAAGAGAGGACTGATAAATAAATACCGAGGATTACTTTCACCTAAGCCAGAGGTAATTTTTAAGTAATCTTCTGGAAGTTTGGAAAGATAAATTTCTCGTTTTTCCAAAAAAACTTGGCCTATCAATCCTTCTGCACAATCTTCTTCTACTGTGATAATTTTTTGGATAAATTTTTTGCGGTTATAAGCATAACTAGCAATGAGTTCTAGAGTGGTATAATTATCTTCCTCTTCTTTGATTAAAAATAACCCTCCTTGATTGGCATCAAGATAAGGGATAATATTAGCGAGTACTTCATCACCCATTTGGCGTTGAGTATCAAAGTTATCCCGCATTACATCTGCAAATTTGGCCAAGCCAAATGCTACCCAGTTTTGCTTTTTCTCATTTTCAGCTAGTTTTTTGATTCCTGACTGCATGCTTAGTAGATTGCCTATCAGACCATTAGAAGCATATTCGCCATCATAGATAGCCTTTGTGCTGTCTTCTTGGAGCTGGTTTATGAATTCAGAAGCCTCTGCAATTTCTTGCTTTAGTTTTTGTATCTGCTCGTCATAAGTTACAATTACTTCTTCTTTTAATAATTTATATCCAAACATGCTTTATATGGTAATGTTTTATAGCTTTTTAAATTTGGGTGTATTAGCATTGATTAAGTATTAAGTCTTTATTACTTAATCAAAAATCTAATAACCAATTTTTTATACTTACTAATAACTAAGTATAGTTACCCACTAATATATATAAATGTCAATAATTATGCAAATTATGAAAATAATAATAATTAAGCTTATTTCATAGCCAAAGTAGTTTTTAATTAAGGTAAGAGTGCTATTTTTATAGATAAACAACTCACAATCTAGTTTTTTTAAGAAATCTCACAGATAGAAAGTTCTTGATAATCAGGCACATCAGCAGCACTTTGATGCTTATAGGATTTCAATATTTTATGTTGATGGACAAGAAAAACTCCTGGCATTCTAAAACCATCTCCCACGAGTTTGCCTACTCCATGTCCTTTAAAGATACCTGCATAGAAGCCTCTAGTAAAAGATTTCAGACCGAATACTTCTCCAAAATTAGCTCTTTTCAGATTAAAGGATTGATACAAAGCACAGCTAGAATCACTTACTCGGGCAACATCTTCCAAACCATATTGGCTAAAATATTTACCCGCTTCTTTTTCCTTAGCCATGTGTATGAAGACAAGTTTTACTCCATTTTGCTCCAGAGATACTCTTTGTATGGCAATATCAGCCAAGGCTTCTTTACAAAAAGTACAGCCAAAATGTCTTAAAAAAACTATTAAAAGAGGTTTTTCTTGGTTCAAGTCTGCTAGATTTTCTCCTGACTGTGTGTGATATTCTTGCAAGATAGCAGGGAAAGCTTCTTTTTTTTCTCCTTCTGTTTCCGTATTTTGCCCAGCTTTGAACACCAAATAAAAAGCCCAAGCCATCGGAATTACCCAAAGTATATCATTAAAAGTAATATGAAGATAGAAGTTAAGGACTTGATAATTAGGCTCTAATAAGAGAAGATAACCTACTAATGGGCCAAATAATTTACTCCCTAACCCCAGAAATATCAAAACCTGAAAGCGAATAGGACTCGTGGCTGCCAACAGATAGAACACTCCAAAAAGTATCACTGCCACACCAAAAGGATATGAGATAAATGGAGTATTCACCACTTCTGGGTTAAAGGCTTGATAAAAATCTAGTGGCTTGCTTAGGATATACACACCCCAAGCGAGGTTATAATAACCTGCAAATTTTAAAAAACGAATTACCCAGCGAGGGATTTGAGAAGATACTGTTTTCAAGTGTTTCTATTTTAGCTTAAAGATTTTATTAACTTATTAGAGAGCATTTCGGTTATGTCTTTTTTGTCTTTCTACATATTGAAATTTTGACTTTATGAATTTTTTTAATCAAATATACCAAAAAATATTTTCTTCAACCGAAAATGAATCTTCTTCATCAGTAGAAGTGCGTGAACCTCTCAAGAGAAATGCTACTTATCAAGCTAACTTTCAAGAATGGATTGAACAAAAAAAATATTTAAGACTCCTAAAACCGATTGCAAGGGCTTACCATTTCAAAAAAACCAATATTAGATCTGATATTCAAGTGCATCTTTTGCGTTCTGGAGGAGCAAATGGCTTTGCAGTTACTTATCACCCCGATTTTGGTGAGCAAGAGTTTCAGTTTTTGCTAGATTTTTGGAAAGAAAAAGTCTTAGGAATAAGCTATCAACTTCAAGTAGCTGAAAAAAAAATGACCGAAAAGAAAGATTATGTAGAGACCAAAGAAAAATATTATATCAAACCTTCTATTCGCCTAGAAGCGATGCAAAATAAGCTGTGTAATCAGTTATATGGAAATATACTCTTAGAATACGTTCAAATAGATGAACAATCAAGCTATTTAAAAGTTTTAGTAACCTATTATGTAGATGCTCAATTTAGTGAAGTACTAGACCATGATGAGCTAATAACACTGCTTTTTGAAGAGTAAAATTAGTCGGTAAAAAATAAGTTATAAGTTATCAGCTAATAATGTTCTGATAATGAGTGCTTTATGTAAATGTAATCTGGCGATTATTCTAAAACTATTGCTAAACAAATCCTAATTTCCATCTCACTTTACAAAAATTAGATTTTTTTTATAATCTTTGAACTTGGGCTAATCTTCTCGAGGGTGGTCTGTTTTGATTTTATTACCTAAGTTCAATTTTAAAATATAAAAAAATGAAATTTAAAAAAGCTTACTTGCTTTTGTTTTTTAGCTTATTGACCTATCATTCATTCGCTCAAAGTGCTAAGGATTCAACCCATATTCGTGCAATATATACTCAGGCATTGCAAAACCCTGTAGGCTATCAATGGCTAGATTTTTTGAGTAATCAGATTGGCGGCCGTCTTTCTGGCTCACCACAAGCAGCTGCAGCAGTTAATTTTACTTATCAAGTCATGGACACACTTGGTCTAGATCGTGTATTCTTGCAGGAAGTAATGGTACCCCACTGGGTAAGAGGAAAAAAAGAAGTAGGAAAGATGATTTCTGCTAAATATGGTTCAAAAGAATTTCCTGTATGTGCCTTAGGTAACTCAGTTGGTACTGGAACAGAAGGATTAGCTGCTTCTGTGATAGAAGTAACAAGCTTTGAGGAACTAGCAAAACTAGGGAAAGAGAAAGTACAAGGAAAAATTGTATTTTATAATACACCTATGAATCCTAGCTATGTTCGTACTTTCCAAGCCTATGGTGAGAGTGCTAAATACCGATTTAGTGGACCTTCAGAAGCTGCAAAGTTGGGAGCAGTAGGGGCAATTGTTCGCTCACTTACTACTCAGCTAGATGATTATCCTCATACGGGAAGCCTTGGCTATCAGCTTAACACTCCACAAATACCAGCCATTGCTATCAGTACCAATGGAGCAGAAGAACTAAGTCTTCGGTTAAAACATGACCCAACGCTTAGTTTTTATATAGAAACACACTGTAAAATGCTAGAAGATGCACTCTCTTATAATGTGATAGGTGAAATCAAGGGTTCAGAATTTCCTGATGAGATTATTGTAGTAGGAGGGCATTTGGATTCTTGGGATATTGGCGATGGTTCACATGATGATGGAGCAGGAGTAGTGCAGTCTATGGATGTGCTTCGAATCTTAAAAGCCCTTGATTTCAAGCCTAAGCGTACTATTCGTGCCGTGATGTTTATGAATGAAGAAAATGGACTCAAAGGTGGACGCAAATATGCTGAACTTGCCGAAGAAAATAAAGAAAATCACATCGCTGCAATAGAATCAGACGCAGGAGGCTTTACTCCCCGAAACATAGGTATCACAGATGATGAAAGAGGAATAGATTTTTACCTTCGCTGGAATGAACTTCTAGCACCTTATGATATTTCCATCAAATCAGGTGGAGGAGGGGCAGATATTAGCCCTTTACGCAACCAAGGAACGGTACAAATTTCACTTATACCTGATTCACAGAGATATTTCGATTTGCATCATACAGAGCAAGATACTTTTGATAAAGTAAACCAACGTGAGCTTCAGTTAGGAGCAGCGGCGATGGCTACTTTTGTGTATTTACTTTCGGAGTATGGAGTAGATAAGTAATGAGTTAATAAATGATGAGTTATTTTATTAAAATACTTATAATCAATTAATCTTCAACTTTATTTAAGCCCTTCCAAGCCTGAAAACTTGTAAGGGCTTATTTTATTTAGCTTGACTTCATAAAATGTTTTTCATTTCTTTTCTATTAGGGGTTTCATCACCATTTTTTTGTTTTTATTCAGATATGCACCAGAATAGTGGTTTACAATAAATTTGATATACTTTTGTTAGAGATTTTTATGTGTAAAATATATTTTAATGAATACTTTCCAGAGTGATTTATCCCAAAAAGAGTTTCCGTTGTCTGATAGAATTTCGGCTAGATCTATTAGGAAACCTTTATTAGAACTTATTCAAAAAGAACATCCTACTTTTGAGATTGGTAACTGCTTATCGCTAACAGAACTTAATTATTACAGAGAAAAATATATCTCTGAATCCTTGGTCAGCGAAATAGGCGAGTTCACTGAGATTGAAAAAATAGTGGCTGATACTTCACCAGACAAAACAATTTTATCAAGTAAACTAGATGATGAAAAAGAATCTAAACTGAGTCTAGGGCAACGAGTAGCAGACAATATGGCTTCTTTTGGAGGAAGTTGGACATTTATTATTTCTTTCGGCGTTTTTATTTTTATATGGATTATACTCAATATTGTTTGGTTTGCCAATAAAGGCTATGACCCTTACCCGTTCATATTACTCAATCTGATTTTGTCTTGTATTGCAGCAATGCAAGCCCCTGTGATTATGATGAGCCAAAACCGCCAAGAAGAAAAAGACCGAGAAAGAGCAAAAATGGATTATATGGTCAATCTAAAATCAGAACTAGAAATCAGAATGCTACACGAAAAATTGGATCACCTCGTTACGCATCAACAACAAGAGTTACTAGAAATCCAAAAGATACAGATAGATATGATGAATGATATTTTGAAGGGAATGAATGGTGGTGTGAGAAATTAATCTACTTTAATAGAGTTATTACTTCTTGATTTTCAATGATTTCCATCAATTTTTCATTTGGGAATCTTGGAATGATAAGCTAACATAAAAGCTTTTCGTAAGCAATTTCCTATGTTTTCTATGTGGTTATAAAAAAGCTAAAGTATTGGTAGTCTGTATGTAACAACTCTAATAAAGAAAGAGCTAACAGGATAATGATTTCATTAGACAAACTTCAAGGAAATATTCTAACAAATAATTCATTTATCAGTTTTTATTTATAATTTGTAGTTATTTAATTTTTTAAACTAATAAGAATTATGTATCAAAAAACAGATGCAATCGTAGGTGTGTTTAATTCACATCTAGATTTGGTAGAAGCCCTAAAAGAGTTTAAACGCAATGATTTTCCTATGGGACACGTAGGTGTAGTAGGCAAAGGTGAAGCTATAGGAGATATAGATTCTGTACATACTTGGCAAGAAACCGTAGATAAAGGTGCATTCATTGGGAGTTCAGTAGGTCTGTTGGCTGGTATTGGTATGGCAACTATTCCTGGCTTAGGATTAATTTATCTTGGAGGTATTTTTCTAGCTCCTATCATTGGAGGTCTTTCAGGAGCAACTATGGGTGCATTAGGAGGTACACTAGTAGGTACATTGCTTGGTGCTCAATATGGTACAGAAGGTAAGATAGAAGGACATGAAGATTATTACGAGGATACTAAAAAATATAAAGAATATATTGAACAGGGTAAATTTTTGCTTCTTGTACACGGACCTAAGACAGAAGTAGAGAAAGCACAAATGATACTAAAAGAGCATTCAGGCAATATAGTTTTGCATAATCATATAGCCATTATGTAATCCTTTTTGAGTGCCTGATTTAGATTCACTTAATCAGGTACTTGACTTATAGACTTCTAAGATTTAATCTTTGTATAACCCAACTACTTTACTTCTACGTTCTAGGATTAGATTGTCTTTCCAAATGTCATTTTTCTGTCCTATTTTATCAGAAACATCATCTTGAAAAATAGCAAAACCAGTTTCAATGCCTTGTCTGTAAATCTCAGCTACTTGAAAATAGTTTTGCTCTATAATGGTTTTTATTTCCATAAGAGGTACATATTAACAGCAAGTGCCACCAGGTGTGCAAGCATTTTGTGTTTGTAGTTTCTCTTCTGGGATTCCACAATTTTCCTTTGCTAGGCAATCAGTTTGCTTTGAAGTCAAAATGAAGGTTTTATTCTGAAAATCTAAGCCATATTTCCCAATGGTCTCACCTTGATATTCTACCTCAACTTCCAAATCTTCCATTCCTAGTTTTTGCTCTGACAGTTGGATGATATTAAGCAGTTTACCTGGTTTTAGTCTGTGTTCATAGTCATTGGCATCCCAGAGTTGGAAGTTAGCTACTTTCTCATTTCTGACAGTTCCTCCACAATCTATGAAGTTTTTGGTGATTACTCCGATTTCCGTAACGTGAAAATTTTCGGGAACAAAAGCCCCATTTTCTAGCTTGAATGCTACATTGTCAAGTGAAGGCAATATGTTTTTAATTTCTGATAATTTCATTGTATTGATAATTTAGGGATAGATAATTTTAAAATTAAGTACTTAATTTATTTACATAAATCATTCATTATGAGTTTTTTATAAACTTGTGATTCATCTTTCACTTCTTAACAGAATTTTGAATTTTTATCTTTTATTTTACTTGTAATACTTCCGAGATATTCTTGCAAGACCTCCAAAGATTTCTCATCGATACAGTAGCAAATTGCATTTTTTTCAATACTTCCTTTGATGATTCCAGCATTTTTGAGTTCTCTTAGATGCTGAGAAATCGTAGGCTGTGCTAGTGGTAATTCATTCACGATGTCATCACAGATGCACGCATTTACTTTTAACAAATAATCTATAATAGCTACCCTTGCAGGATGCCCAATTGCTTTGGCAAGTATGGCTAGTTTGTTCTGCTCGTCTGTATAAAATTCTGTTTTAGTAGCTCCCATTCTTTTTTTTAATAATTTATATATTGCAATATTACAATAATAATTTTTAATTTGCAAGTTTTTTTTCTAAAATATTAATTTAGTAACACTATAATCGCTTGGAGTTGTGCAATAACTAATGTTGTGTGTTCTATAGAGTTGTTACTTCCTGATTTTCAACGATTTACATCAATTTTTCATTTGGGAATCTCAGAATGATAAGCCAATACAAAAGCTTTTCGTAAGCAATTTCCTATGTTTTCTATGTGTCTATGTAGTTGTAAAAAAGCTAAAGTGTTGGTAGTCTGTATGTAACAACTCTTATGTATCTATGTGGTTGTAAAAAATACTGTAATTTTTTTCTCCTTTCATCAATTAAACCTTTTCCCCCAAGCAAAGTCTGTATAGAAAAAAGTAAAAGATAACCTTATGAAACCTACACAAGCACAATGGCAACATCTATATTGGCGAGCAGGCTTTGGAGCATCTTGGCAAGATTTACAAGCCTTACAAAATACTACCCTCCAGTCAGAAATACAAAAGCTTATCAAAAATGCCAAAAAAGAACCTAAAGCTTTGATAGTAGCAGAAGGTAGTTCTCCTTCATTTCAAGATATTAAGCTGATGGATAAAGAAGAGAAAAAGGATTTACGCAAGGAAGTGAGGCAAGGTGTACGTCTGCTCAACTCTGCTTGGATAGAAGAAATGCAAATAAGTGATAGTCCTCTTCGTGAAAAAATGGCTTTCTTCTGGCACGGTCATTTTGCCTGCCAACACAAAAACGTCTTTCATGCTCAAATACAACTACAGACACTCCGAAAGCATGCTTTGGGAAGTTTTAGAGAACTTTTACACGCAATCGCCAAAGATCCTGCGATGATTTCCTATCTAAATAATCAGCAAAATAGAAAAGGCAAACCCAACGAAAATTTTGCAAGAGAACTCATGGAGTTATTCACCTTGGGAAGAGGAAACTATACCGAGCAAGACATCAAAGAATCTGCAAGGGCTTTTACAGGATGGGGCTTTAATGGAGATGAATACTTTTTTAGAAGAATATTTCATGACTTTGATTCAAAAACCTTCTTTGGTAAGACAGGTAACTTCAACGGAGATGAAATCATCGATATGATTCTTGCCAAAAAAGAAACTGCTTTATTTATTACTCAAAGTATATATAGGTTCTTTTCAAACAAAAAAATAGACAAACAAAAAGTATCTCAATTAGCTTCTAATTTTTATAAATCAGATTATGACATAGCCAAATTGATGGAAGAAATCTTTACAGCAGATTGGTTCTACGCACCAGAATACATAGGCTCACAAATCAAATCTCCTGTGCAGTTACTTATTGGAATCACCAAGCAACTAGATTTACGCTTTGGGAATGAATTTTCTGCACTTCTGATTCAGAAAATCTTAGGTCAAGTCGTTTTTAATCCACCCAATGTAGCAGGCTGGAAGGGAGGAAATGCTTGGATAGATAGTTCTACACTGATATTTAGGATGAGACTGCCCGAGTTTATTATCAAGGCCGCTGAAATAGGAATTGAAGATAAAGAGGATGATGATGCCAATACTAGTTTTAAAGGAAAAGGAATTCGCAATATGTCTGCTGAGATTAATTGGAATCCTTTCTTAATGAGGTTCAGAGAAGCAGAAATCAAAAAAATCTACCAATAAACACAATATTATCTATTGCAAGTAAGCCCCAAACTAGACGAAAAACGACCTTGGGATTTTATTAAAGCAACTCAAACCGAAGAGCAATTGAAAGAAATCTGTGCTTGGCTTTTGGCAATGCCTGAATATCAGCTTTGTTAGAGGTGATAGAATAACTTATAAATAATTGATTTTAAAAATAAAAATATACATCCAATGAAAAGACGTGAATTTTTGAGGACTTCTGCACTCACTACAGTAGGCACACTTTGGATACCTGCCTTCGTAAAAGCCTTAGAAGGTAATATTCTACTCAAAACTACGGGAGGTAATAAATCTCTCATAGTGATACAGTTAGGAGGAGGAAATGATGGTTTGAATACTTTTGTGCCTTTCCGAAATGACATTTATTATAGAGAAAGACCTCGCCTTGCCATCAATTCTACGGAAGTCATCAAACTTAATGACGAAATAGGGCTAAGCCCAGCTTTGTCTGCTTTGCAAAGTATTTATGAAGAAGGCTACATGACCTTGATTAATAGTGTAGGCTACCCCAACCCTGATCGCTCACATTTTAGATCTATGGATATTTGGCAAAGTGCATCCGATTCTTCCGAATACCTCAACACAGGCTGGTTAGGTCGCTATCTAGATGCAAGTTGTGATGGAAACTGTGATACAGGACATCAAGCCATAGAAATAGATGATACTTTAAGCTTAGCGATGAAGGGTGAAAATATTAAGGGAATGGCCATGCAAGATGCTCAAAAACTCTACCGAACAACTCAATCTAAGGAGCTACAATACCTTGCCAAGCAGGCACATCACCATGAACATGAGCATAGCCCTGCTTCTTATTTGTATAAAACATTGGCTCAAACGGTTTCTTCGGCAGAGTATATCCAAGAGAGAACCAAAACGAGCAAAAGCAAAGTAGATTATCCTCAAAATGGATTCGGAAAAAAACTAAAAACCATCTCAGAATTTGTCCAAGCTGATTTACAAACTAGTGTCTATTATGCTTCTTTGAGTGGATTTGACACCCATGTCAATCAAAAATCTACACAAGAAAGACTATTGAAAGTCTATGCTAAGTCTATACAAACCTTGGTTACAGACCTTAAAAAAGCAGGAAAGTTAGACGATGTTGTGATTCTTACTTTTTCAGAGTTTGGAAGACGAGTAAAACAAAATGGAAGTAATGGAACAGACCATGGCACAGCCAATAATGTCTGGGTAATAGGAGGTGGGCTTAAAAAAGCAGGTATTTTTAATGAAAGTGCCAACCTCGGCGACCTAGATGACGGAGATTTGAAATACAAAGTTGATTTTAGAAGTATCTATGCGACCTTGCTCAATAAACATTTTGGAGCAGATGATGCTCAGATTCTAGGTAAAAAGTTTGACAAATTGGCTTTTATATAGATTAGAAATCTTCGGCTGTTTAGTCTGGATTACAAAACCTGACTAGTTTCACCTTGTAAATGGTCTGTTTTCTTTGAAAACAAGACCTTAACAATGGTAAACACGGAAATACTATCAAAAAATCATTCAATGCTTTCCATACTTAACACCTGCTGTAACCTTGATATCTAAATGGTTTTCTTTAGGAGGAATAGGGCAAGAATAGGCAGGGTTATAAGCACAATAAGGGTTGTAAGCCTTGTTAAAATCAAGCACAATCGTATCATCTTTTGGAATACGTAAATCTATATAACGTCCACCACCATACGTTTCTTCACCATTGCCAAGATCTGTAAAAGGAATAAAAAGATAATCTTTATGAGCCACGGTCTCTCTTAGTTGATAGTTTTGGTAAATATTTAGCGTAAAAGTCTGTCCATTTAGCTCAAAAATCGCCTGTCCATACGTCTCATAAGTAGGTAATCTGTTGGTAGTAGTTTTCATCTGAAAAGGAGTAGCATTTTTACTTCTTACAAATTTAGCTTCTACCTTAAAATTTTCATCAATCTCAAAAAAAGGAAGTCCTTCAAACTTCTTTAATTCCTTTTTAGGAAGTGGTGATTTATCAGGATTAAGGTATTCTGCATTAAGCTCTTCTTGGAATTTGAGAATGTTTTCTTTATGCGTTTGTGCTTTTAGCTCTACATTAAAACTAAAAACAAGTATAAAAAGAAATAAAATATATTTCATGATTTATTAGTTTTAAAACCTAAGTTCATTTAATTGACGAACCGTCATATCGGGCTGAATATCCCAAGGATCAAATACAGTGTCTTCTGAACGCTGTACCCAAGCCGCCTGCATTCCATAGGATTTAGCACCGATAATATCAAAAGGATTGCTAGAAACCAGCCAAGTATTAGCCTTTTCAGAATTAGTAGTGCTATTAAAATGTGCGTATCCTATCGGATTAGGTTTAAAAGTCTTGATATCTTCCATACTCACTACGCCCTCAAAATATTGAATGATTTTGGCATTGCTCAATAGAGTAGAAACAGCTTCATGACTTCCATTGGAGAAAGCAAACAACTTGTGTCCCGATTTTTTGAGTTCAACTAGTGCAATTTCTACATCTCCAAAGGCAGGTAAAATCCTGTATTCTGCTATCAATGAATTCTTTTGGTCAGTAGTAAGTTCTATCTTAAAATGAGCACAACAATACTCAAGAGCCTGATACGTACAGACAGAAAAATCAACATACAGATTCATAAGCCCCCTTCTAAAAGAGTATTCCAATTGCTTATGCCTCCACATTTCCATAAAAGGAGTCGCTTTTTCATCTATCAGCTTTTGAAGTGAATAATGTATCCCTGAGGTGTTTATGAGTGTTCCATAGACATCAAAGGCAAGTGTATAAGACATATTTCTAAGATTTAATGGTTAAACAAGACTTTCCAAGTTTCAAAAACTTAGAAAGTAGTACTTATATAATTTAGTCTAACTAAAACGCTCATTATCAGCTTGTTAAAAACTAATAACTCATCTCCTATTTTAACTTCACTTTATAAATACTTGTTCCGCAGGTGGCATAAAGAGTTTTATTGTCGGCATCTCCAAAAGAGATATTAGCAGGGATTTCAGGAAAAGCAATTGTGCCGAGATGTTTGCCTTCTGCATTAAAGATAAGTACTCCACCAGGACCAGTACCAAATACATTTCCTTCTTTATCTACTCTTATTCCATCCATATATCCCTTGTCTTTGATTTTGGTAGCATCAAAAAAGACAGCCTTGTCTTTTACATTTCCTTTTTCATCAAGGCTATATTTCCACCAAATCTGATTGATGTCTGAGACATAAAGCGTTTTTTCATCAGGAGAAAGAGCGATTCCATTGGGTTTGGTAAGCGTGCTGTCTATACAAGTAGTAACTCCTTTTTCAATGCGATAAACGCCATTGAAAGGAATTTCTTGCTTAGGCTTATTGCTGTTTTTTTCCAATCCCCAAGAAGGGTCTGTAAAAAATATCACTCCCTCAGAGTTGCTTACCAAGTCATTAGGGCTATTGAGTCTTCTACCTAGATAGCTGTCTGAGATGACGCTTAGACTTTTATCGGGGTTGATTTTTACTATTTTCCTATCACCGTGTTGGCAGGCTATGATTTTTCCTAAGTTATTATAAGCCAAGCCATTAGAACCTAGTTCGCCTTCTGCTTCGTCATCACCAGTATAGCCACTTTTTTCTAAAAAGACTGAGTCTTTTTGATTGGCTTCTAGTTTGTAAATACGATTTGCAGGAATATCACTAAAAATCAAGTATCCGTCTTTATGCCAAAGAGGCCCCTCTACGAAGATATATCCAGTAGATATTTGCTCTACTTTGGCATCTTCAGAAATAATCTTATCTAATTTTGGGTCTAATCTACTAACAGCTTTCGAAGTGGTTTCGGTCTGCTCATCTTGAGTATTTTGCTCAGAACTTTCATTTTTTGAAGAGCAAGCAAGGTGTAAGTTTAATATAAGTATTAAACAAAAGAAAGATAAATTTTTCATATTCTAATTTTTTTGAGTGTAATTTAGAATAAATTCTTTAAATATCTAAGTACAAAGTATCTTATATAATTTCTTACCGTATCATAAAATAAATCATTCACAAATTAAATTTTATCAAATGGCTCAATACATCTCTTTTGCACCTAATGTAGAAGTAAATGGACAAACAATCTTAGCTTTTGTCAATGGTATTCCTGCTTTTAAATCTACGATGGTGGGTATTCTTGCAAAGCACGGACTAGAGGATTTATCATCAGAAGCTTGGTACTTACAAGAAAAATGGCTCAATGCCTTCAAAGAAATTGGTGAAGTGTATGGCTCTAATACTCTCTTTGCAATAGGTAAAGTCATTCCAGAACATGCGATTTTTCCACCAGAAATCAATAATTTAGAAAGTGCATTGAATGCAATCGATGTAGCTTATAATATGAATCACCGCAATGGAGAAATCGGCTATTATAAGATGATAAATTTTCAGTCTGATTTGAGGTTGGCGATTATAGAGTGCAGAAACCCTTACCCAAGTGATTTTGATAGAGGAATCATCACCACGATGGCACGTAGGTTTAAGCCTGTGGATTCTATAATAGTGGATGTGAAGCTAGACGAAAACAAACCGACTCGCAAAAATGGAGCAGAAGGTTGCACCTATCACGTAACTTGGTAAATTTTGAATACTTGGTTTAATTGTATAATTTGGGTTTAAATTAAGTAATGATGTTGTCTGTATATACACAGACAACTTTTTATGAATTAAACCTAAATTATTTTATGCCACAATTTACCATTCAAAAACAAAATCTAGCCAAGATGCAAATCAAAGAAGCTAGTAAACCCTCTATAAAAGAAGGAGAAATTCTATTTAAGATAGAAAAATATGCCTTCACAGCCAACAACATGACGTATGCTGTCTTAGGAAACAGACTAAAATACTGGAATTTTTTCCCTGCTGAAGACCCTGATTTAGGAATCATTCCTGTCTGGGGTTTTGCCGAAGTAGTAGAATCAAAACACGAAGGAATAGCTGTGGGAGAAAAGTGCTACGGCTATTTTCCAATGAATGACTATCTCAAAGTAGAAGCAGGACGAGTAAACGAATTCGGATTTACAGATATGGTGCCTCATCGCCAAGACATGGCTTCTATCTATAACTATTATAACCGCACAGCTACTGACCCAACCTATAACAAACAGGTAGAGGATTTTATTCCTATCATGAAACCTTTGTTTGTTACCTCATTTTTGAATTATCATTATTTGAATGATGCAGATTTCTTTAAGGCAAATCAGATTATCTTGACGAGTGCTTCTTCTAAGACTGCCTTAGGGCTGGCTTTCCTCCTAAAACAAACACAAGCTGAACACGGTAAAAAAATCATCGCACTTACTTCTCTTTCTAATATTGATTTTGTGGAGAAAACAGGCTACTATGATGAAATACTAGGCTATGATGATTTACAAAAACTTGCTCTCGAGGATAGCCTTGTAATAGACTTTGCAGGAAATGCTCCTAGACTTCAAGCCTTAGCTGATCATCTCAATGAAAATCTTAAATTTATCTCATTGGTAGGAATCGCAGACTGGCAAGCAAGTAAAGATTTTAAAGACATCCCTAATTCAGAGCTTTTCTTTGCACCTACCTCTGCCAAAAAGAAATATGTAGAATGGGGAATTGCCGAAGCTAATCGTAGAATAGCAGAAGGATTGTTTGCTTTTATCAAAGATATGAAGGCATCCATAGAGATTACACATCTAAGCAAAGCCGAAGAAGTGAATGAAATCTATCAGCAAATGATAGGAGGGAGTCTAGACCCGAGTAAAGGGTATATTGTAAAATTATAAAAAGAAATATTTTAAATGCTAAACGCAATGGTTTGCATTAAGATAAACTTGATAAAGTACAATTTTTTCTATTTTAAAAATAGCATAAAAAAAGCACAAAGCGATTTGCTTTGTGCTAAATTAATATTCTAAAACAAAATAAAATTCTAAACTTGTTTCTTCAGCCAAAGGGCTTGAAAATAAAACACAATCATAAAAGAAGTCAATAATACTGCTACTAACATAGTTATAAAATTAAGTTAAACTTACTATAATGCAAATATATACTCCTTAACGCAGACTCTAATTATTTAGTTCTTCGATTGTGGAGATAATCTCACACCGAATAATCTTCTTTGTAATGCTTGCTCATAGAATAGAACTAAATCATTAAAAGTACAATTATTTCTACTTAAATTCTATAAATAGTACTAAAACACTAAGACTTAAGACCTATCAAGTTTTCAGGTTTCTTCTGTATAAAATATCTGCTCTGTTTGCTTCGGAACAACTTCATAAGTCTGTACTATAGGTCAAACCCATTTACTGTTTAATGGAAATTAATTTAATTTGTGAAAATAATATAAAAAAGGAGGCGAGGAATTTTTTATAAATGATTTTAGTTGGATATTTTAAATAGGTCAAATCTGTTTATAAAACACTCATTATCAAGTTACTACAAACTCATAGCTAATAATTTATAACTCATCTCTTACTAAATCAAGTAAACCAAGCAAACAAATCATTAATCTGTAGTGCCTGCTTTTGGGTTTGGTCTAAATCCTTGATGATTTTGCCTTCTCGCATTTGTATAATTCTGTTGCCGTATTGATGGGCATCTTTTAAGTCGTGGGTGACGAGCAGACAAGTAAGCTTAAACTCTTGGATGATTTGTTGGGCTTTTCGCATGAGATTTTTAGCTGATTTAGGGTCAAGAGCGGCTGAGGGTTCATCCATCAAAAATATCTTGGCTTCATCCATAATCGCCATTACAAGTGTAAGTGCTTGTCTCTGACCTCCTGAGAGTGTGCCTACCTCTTGCTGGAGTTTATTTTCTAATCCCATTTCTAGCAAAGCTATTTTTTCTTGTACTTCTTTTTTAAATGAATTACTGATTCCTACTCTAAATCCTTTAGGTTTGGTACGTAAAGAAGCAAGTCTAAAATTATCCAAAATGCTTAACTCAGGAGCTGTGCCACTTAAAGGATTTTGGA
The DNA here is from genome assembly GCA_038248005.1 of Cytophagales bacterium. Lineage (GTDB taxonomy): Bacteria > Bacteroidota > Bacteroidia > Cytophagales > Microscillaceae > JAABSX01. The sequence goes on from JBBRUH010000006.1 coordinate 26,822, forward strand.
AGATGCGGGCTATCCATTTGCTGCGTTGATAGTCAGCGAGTGAGTTTAGAGATTGATTTTCGATGAAAATACTGCCTGAGTCTATCCTAAAAGAACCACTCAGTGCATTCATAAGGGTAGATTTACCTGAACCATTAGCACCTACTAAAATGACAAATTCCTCAGCACTGACTTCTAGGTTGATGTTTTGCAAGGCTTTTACTTCATTGGCTTTGCCTTCATTAAATATTTTGGAGACACTTTTGAATTGAATCATAGCTTAAAATTACTATGAATTTTTACCAAAATCAATTACCAAAGGGAGATTATTTATTTATAAAGTAAAAAGTTAAAAATAAACTGTCCAACAAACAACTTCTGTTCTTCATATACACAGAATATAAACTTTTTTGGATTATTTTATTTTTTCACCTTTACTTATTTATCTAGGCAACAATGAATTATCTACAAAAAGAACTCTACGACCTCATAAAATCAGATGATACTATCTTTGATTTTATTCAAGAATCCTCACTGGATGGACTTTGGTATTGGGATTTAGAAAAACCCGAAGAAGAATGGATGAATCCTAAGTTCTGGACTACACTAGGCTATGACCCAGCCGAAATGCCACACAAAGCTGCTACTTGGCGAGATATCATCAATCAAGAAGATTTGCAATCAGCCATTGAGTACGTTACCAAACATATACAAGACCCCACATTCCCTTACGACCAAGTAATACGCTACACCCATAAAAAAGGACATACAGTATGGATAAGATGTATGGGCTTGGCTATCAGAGATGCAGCAGGCAAAGCTATACGTGTACTTGGAGCACACCACGATGTTACTACCCAAAAAGAAGCAGAACAAAAAGCCTTCAAAGATGCTGAGTTTTACAAGACCATCTTACAGAATCAATCTGCCTATATTATAAAGATAGATTTAGCAGGTAATTATACGTATCTCAATGAAGTCTATGCAGCAGATTTCGGTTATGATACCAAAGAGTTTATTGGCAAATCTTCTACTATCGGTCTGCATGAAGAGGATATATCTAAGGCAGCCACCATAAGGCAAAAATGTATAAACGAACTTCATATTATACATAGAGAACGCTTAAGAAAAGTACTCAAAAATTCTGAAATCAGGATTACAGCGTGGGAGTTTAAGGCATTGATAGACCAAAAGGGAGAAGTAAATGAACTCTTATGTATCGGAGTAGATATTACTGAACAAGTAGAAGCAGAAGAAGCTATCAAGAAAAGTGAACATTCACTCATACAAGCACAAAGACTAGCCAAAATAGGTAGCTGGCAATTTGATTTGCAAAATAATGACCTTACTTGGAGTGAAGAGCATTACCGTATTTTTGAAATCGATGTTACCATTCCAAAAGAAGAACTCTATGAAGCATACCAAGCCAAAATCCATCCAGAAGACCTAAAAGAACTTCATAAAATAATATATGAAACAATCCCACGAGGGAAATCATACTTATATAATCACAGGGTGCTTCGCTCAGATGGAAGTATCAAATATGTATTGGGCAGAGGTGAACCTGTCTTCGATGAACAAGGGAACCCTATCGGCTCAAGAGGCACGGTGCAAGATATTACAGAGCAAAAACAAGCTGAAGTTGAAATCCAAAAAGTAACTACTTTACTCAACAATGCTCAGAGAATAGCCAATTTAGGAGGCTGGGAACTTGACCTTAGTACAGGCAAAACCCTTTGGACAGACGAGATATATACTATTCACGAAATAGATAGAGGTTTTGACCATAATAAAATCAATGATATAGCTTTTTATCATCCCGATTATCAAGAAACTATCATTAATGCTATCAAAAATACCATCCAAACACAAGAACCTTTTGATGAAACATGCCGATTTATCACGGCTAAAGGCAATTACCGTTGGGTGAGAGCCTCAGGGCAAGCCATTATAGAAGATGGAAAAGTAACAAAATTAGTAGGGATGTTTCAGGATATTAGCAAAGAAAAAGAAGCAGCGCAAAGCCTTATTCGTACCCAAAAAATGCTCACGCAAACCAACAAAGTGGCACGCATCGGAGGCTGGGAGTTTGATATAGAAAACAGTCAAATCTATTGGTCGGATATGATGTGCCATATCCATGAGATACCCATAGACACATCACTGGGTATAGAAATGGCTTTTAACTTTTATGAGCAAGAAAGTAGAGAAAGACTACTAAAAGCGTATAAAAAGGCTATCCAAACAGAAGGAAGTTCTTATGATCTAGAGCTGAAAATTATTACTGCCAAAGGTAATCCTGTATGCGTAAGAGCCATAGGGATAACCGAATTCAAAGAAGGTAAATGTATAAAGGTTTATGGTACATTTCAAGATATTACAGAGCAAAAACAAGCTCAAGCAGAAATCAATACTCAAAAAGAATTACTCAACACAATCATTACTGACCTACAAGAAGGGCTTTCAATTGTCAATACAGAAGGAGCAATAATAAAGGTAAATAAAGCTTTTTGCCAAATGACTGGTTACAGCGAAGAAGAACTGATAGGGCTAATACCGCCCTTCCCTCATTGGCCTGAAGACAGCATCTCCGAAACACAAGAGGTATTCCAAAAAGCATTGACAGGTAACTTAAACGAAAGCTTTGAACTGACCTTCCAACGCAAAAATGGAGAATTGTTCCCTGCCATTATCAAACCTAGATCAGTCAAAA
>JBBRUH010000007.1:0-29290 GCA_038248005.1 Cytophagales bacterium
CTTCTTCTAAATTTGAGATGACAGATGAACTTATTATTCGCCTTGCCAAACGCTTGGGTGGACGAATCACCGCTACAGACCTTGCTGCTCAGACAAGTTTCACAGTAGAGCAAGCCAAAGTACGTTTAGAGAGCCTTCAGCAAAAAGGTATCTGTGATATAGATTTAGAGAACATGGGGATAGATGGAAAGATTTATTTTCAGTTTGATGTCTAGCAATGAGGAGTTATGAGAGATGAATTTGTAAAAGATTCTCAGGCAATTGCACCTGTCTTCACACAAGCGACTTTTTAAATTTTTCATGTCTCCATGAACCAACATTAAAACCGACTAAACCTCTCCTTTTTACACTTCAACAATTATCACCTATTTAACTGACATAAGTCATATTAAAGGTTGATGATAGCCTCTACCTTAGTAACTCACAAGTGCCAATCTAAAGAGCATTTATAAAAAATAAGGATAAGATAAAGTAATCTCAATCAATAATATGAACTCCATAGAAGAAATCATAGATAATGAAGAGTACCGAGATAGCATTGGTACAGTAGATAAATCTGGCAAGAGAATTTGGATTTACCCAAAAAAACCAAAAGGCTGGTTTCATAACAAACGCCTTATTGTAGCAATCGTCTTACTCATCGTTTTCTTTGCTGCCCCTTTTATCTGGGTAGGAGGTCATCCTTTTTTCCTTTTTAATATTTTTGAGCGAAAGTTTATCTTGTTTGGGAATGTATTTATGCCCCAAGACTTTCACCTAGTGGCACTCTCTGCGATTACTTTCTTTGTTTTCATAATTTTGTTTACGGTGGTATTTGGGCGGATATGGTGTGGGTGGGCTTGCCCTCAGACTATCTTCATGGAGTCTGTCTTTCGCAAAATAGAATACTGGATAGAAGGAGATGCCAATCAGCAACGCAAACTCAACGCAATGCCGTGGAATAGTGAAAAGATTACTAAAAAAGTAGAAAAACAAACCCTCTTCGTGATTATCTCTGTCCTAATTGCACACACTGCTATGGCATATCTCATCGGAATAGACCAAGTAGCACAGATTGTTACAAAATCTCCTGCTGAAAATTGGAGTGGTTTTATAGGTTTGATAGTCTTTACTTTCATATTCTATGGGGTATTTGCTTATTTTCGTGAGCAAGCCTGTATCGCTGTCTGCCCTTATGGAAGGCTTCAAGGCGTATTGCTGGGCAAAGATTCTATGACCGTAGCCTATGACTGGATACGTGGTGAGCCAAGAGGAAAACTCAAACGCAAATCTCCCAAAAATAAAGACAAAGCCTTTAGCCTAGATGATTTAGAAAAACCTGAAGGAGACTGTATTGATTGTAAACTTTGTGTGCAAGTATGCCCTACTGGCATAGATATCCGCAACGGTACACAAATGGAATGCGTAAACTGTACGGCATGCATAGATGCCTGTGATGATGTCATGGAAAAAATCCACAAACCTAAAGGACTCATCAGAATTGCTTCTCATAATAGCATAGTCAATAAAGTCAAACTAGCTTTTACGCCTCGTATCATGGCTTATACTGCCTTATTAGTTGCCTTGCTTTCGCTAGATATTTACTTAATTAGTAACCGAACCAAGGTAGAAACTACTATCTTGCGTGTGCCAGGTGCTTTATACAATGAACTTCCCAATGGCAATATTAGCAATATTTATAATATCCAGATAGCCAATAAAACCTTTGAGGATTTACCTATAGAGTTAAAACTGATTAATAGCAAAGGCAATCTCAATATCGCTGGTGCAAGCATAAAAGCCGAAAAAAACAATACTACCGAAAGTGCTTTTGTGATAGACTTACCTATTTCTGAAATTACAGGACTCAAAACCGAAATCACCATAGAGGTCTGGTCTAAAGGTAAATTGATAGAAACTGTCAAGACTAATTTCTTAGGACCTGCACCCTGATTGCTTTAACTTAGAAATAAATAAATACTGGTGTAAGTGTCTTTGCTTACACCTCAATAAAAAAATAATTACCTTAAATAAATAAAATTATGAACTGGGGATACCGCATTGCAATTCTTTATACAAGCTTTGTCATTTTTATGATTACAATGGTAGTCATGACCTTTCAATACAAAGTAAACTTGGTAGCACCAGACTACTACAAGCAAGAAATGACTTATCAATCCGAAATTGATAAAATAAGCAATGTAGCACAGCTTTTAGAAAAGGTCAAGCTACAATACACTGATAAAATGCTTTGGCTAGAGCTTCCTAATGGGGAAGCAGAAGGAGAGATTTTATTTTTTCGCCCTTCGGATGCCAGTAAAGACTTCAAAATAGCCCTTTCCACAGACTCCACTGGTCGTCAAGCATTGCCCACAGAAGGTCTAGCTACAGGACTTTGGCGTTTAAAAATAGACTGGACTGCCAAAGGAAAAGCTTTTTATAGTGAGCAACGCATCAAAATCAATGCACAAAATATAGAGATTCTGAATAAAAAGCTCAAGCCTATTTCAATGAAAAATTAACTTGAAAAGATTCATTCATTACGCACATTCAAATCATAGTTCAATATTATCACCACCAAGGGTACAAGAGCATGAAGAAAGAACCTTCGTGTTCTTAGTGGTAATACGGATGAAAAACCCATATTTTTATTCCATAAACCCAAACAACAAATGCTACACAAAACCAACATAGAAGATTAGAATGGCTCTCTAATTATAAGAAGCTAAATCAGCCATCGACCAAGCATGGATAATCTATGAGCCTTATCTCATCCAAAAAAATAATTTAACCTATTGTAATAATTTATTAAGACTAGCATACTATTTTTGCCCCCTAAAATAGATAAACTAAATGCCACAGTTCAAAGATTATTTTCAACTTCATTTCATTGTATTGATTTGGGGCTTCACAGCTATCTTGGGGCTTCTGATACACTTACCTTCCGTAGAGTTAGTATTTTACCGTACTTTAATCGCTATTCCATTTTTAATGTGGGTAGTCTATGCCAAGCGTCGCTCTTTTAAGATGCCCTCTAAGGAATTACTGAAAGTATTAGGTACAGGAGTGGTGATAGCTGCCCACTGGGTTTTATTTTTTGGAGCTGCAAAGGTTTCTACGGCTTCTGTATGTTTGGCGGGGATGACCACAGGTTCACTTTGGACTGGAATCTTAGAACCAATCTTTTTTAAGAGGAAAATAAATAGCTATGAGATAATCTTAGGTCTGGTAATTATTTTTGGTTTGTACATTATTTTTCAGTTTGAGACAAATCATATCTTAGGTTTGAGTATGGCGATAGCCTCTGCTTTTTTGTCTGCTCTATTTAGTGTCATCAATGGCAGATTGATTACCAAACACGACCATTTTGTACTTACTTTTTATGAGATGATTGGAGCGAATCTTGGGATTGTATTATTTTTCCCTTTTTATGCTATCTGGATGACCTCAGGGCAAGGTTTACAGCTTTTTGCTACCCCTATTGAGTGGTTTTATATTTTGATATTGTCAGGAGTCTGTACTGTTTATGCGTATTCTATTGGTGTGAAATTAATGAAAAAATTTACTCCCTTTGCCATTAACCTCACTGTCAATCTTGAACCTGTTTATGGGATTGTGTTAGCATTTTTAATTTTTGGGGAAAAAGAAAAGATGACGACAGGGTTTTATATGGGCACTTTGGTGATTTTGATGGCAGTGCTTACTTACCCCATGCTCAAAAAATATTTTTCTCAGATACAACAAAGAAGAGCTTTGCAACTAGCTAACCGTAAGGTAATTAGGTAGGAGATTCGTTATTGGTGATTGGCTTGTAGTTATAAAAAAAAATTACTCACTTTTCAGTGAGCAATTTGTTTAAAGGTTCATATTTAAAACATCTCTTCACTGCAACTCATAAAAGGTAGTATTTTCATACCTCTTTAAAAGTGTTGCCACAGAAATTAGACCGTTGCTAAAATCTACACCTTGCTCGAGATAGCGAATCGTACCGTAAGGTGCAAAGTGCATCGCTATCAGTAAATTGGTGCGGTGAAGCAGGACTCCTTTGTAGTACTTAAACTCATATTTTTCAATATTGAGCATTATTTCGTACTTCTTCAGAAGTTTTTGCATCATTTCGTCTTGCTGTTCGCAAGACATGGGTACTTGATAACCCATCTTTTGGATCAAGTGCGGTGTTACCTGATATTTACCATAGGTAATATTATAAGGATCTACCACTTGACATTGAGATCTACTCTCTTTCTCAGCGATTACATATAGGAGTTTGTTATAATTATAATCAAGTCCAGTGCTTAAAGCGATTTTGAGAATTAGGATATATAACATACGAATAAACGTTGGTTACGAAATTATTCTTACTTACCTAAGTATATTTTGATGTAAAGTTGATTTGTTTTTGGCAAAGTCATTTTACATCAAGTTTTTAAACTTGGATTTCGGAGTTTTTAAAAAAAAGCTTGTTTTGGTTAAAGGAATTTAGAAAATGAGAGGAACTTCTATGGGATAAACCTCATTGTTCTTGAAGAAATGGATATTTGTGAAGTTATTCATTGTGCTAATATTTTGGTGTAAAAAAGTACCTAGGATCGGGATCGAACCGATACGGGGTTGCCCCCATTGGTGTTTGAGACCAACGCGTCTACCAATTCCGCCACCTAGGCTTATAATTTGTTTGTGAATTGGAATGCAAAGTTATATAAAAAAGAAATAATACAAAAAAAAAGTACGTTTATTTTCAAAAAACTTGAAATAGTTATACTATTTCCATTCTTTCTAGCGAATAAGCAATGGGTTCATCGGCAAATAATATTTTAGTATTTGCCCATACTGACTTGAATAAATCAGAATTTCTATAATTCTCCAAATCTTCTTCTGATTTCCAAAAACTATATGTATGGTAAATATTATCCTGTTTTTTATCTCTCAAAAGCTCTAAATATGTGCATCCTGAGAAGTTTCTAATCATTTTTTTGTGTTGATTAAAGTTATCAAGAAAGGTATTTACCTTTTCTGGCTCAAAAGTCATTCTTACGATTCGGATTAACATCTTATTTGGGTTTGTTGATAGATTTTTAGTCTTCGATTGGTTTCTTTATACTCCAGTCATTTAATAGAAGGGACAAATTTAATCATTATGGATATTATATGAAAAACTATACATACCAATATCTTCTCGATTTATCCTATTTTTAATCTCTTCTTAAAACAATAGAGTTATTATGTGCTGACTACCAGCATTTTATTTTTTTTATAGGCACATAGAAAACATAGGGAATTGCTTACAAAAAAGCTCCTATCTAGGCAACTAAGCTTATCATTCTAGGATTTTTCAAATGAAAATTGACGTAAATCATTGAAGATCAAAAAGTAAGAACTTTAATAAATATCTTATACTGAGATGCCAGTTTTATCATAAAATAAAAGTGCGTAGTTTTCAGCTTCGCTCAAACTACGCACCGTTTTTATTTTTGTATGAGAATACAGAGAACCGAGAGATTACATTCTCATATACAGTTCACGTACTTTTTCTCTAGTGATGATATTTTTCCAATCAGTACCTAGGGCGTGATTCCACATGTGGTGCAGATTAAGCGTCGTATCTATCATTCTTTCTATTTCGTCATCCGTCCAGTCATTGGATAGATTGGCTGGAATGTCAATCTTATGGTATTTGACCATTTCTTTAAACTCTGTTACTCCTTCTGGATAATACTCTTCTAACTGATTAAAACAGATACAGTTAGCTATGCCGTGGCGTGTGCCAAATACATACGATAAGCCATAAGAAAGAGCGTGACATACGCCTACTTCTGAATAAGTCAAACTTAGTCCTCCCATATAAGAAGCTACCATCAGTTTTTCATCATTTTCAGGTGTTTGCCCACTATTTTCACCTAAAAAAATATCTCTGCAAAGATCCAAAGACTTGTAGCCATAGGCTTCACTGAAGGTATTTTTAAGATGTCCTGTCATAGATTCTATGCAGTGTATGTAGCAATCCATCCCTGTATAAAACCAATGGTTACGAGGCACAGACTCAGTCAATTCTGGATCTAAGACGATTTGGTCAAACACAGTCCAATCACATTTTAACCCAAGTTTTTTCTCAGGTCCAGTGAGTACAGCAGTCATAGAAACCTCTGCTCCAGTGCCTGAGATAGTAGGAACGCCTACATGATATACCCCTGATTTTTGGATGAGGTTGAGTCCTTGGTACTTGGTAGAGCTGCCTTCATTGGTGAGCATAAGACTAGTAGCCTTGGTGATATCCATAAGGCTTCCTCCTCCTATGCCTACTAAGCCTGCGGGTGTGCCTAGTGTTGCTTGGATTCGGTCTCTGAGTTCATCTATCTGAGAAGTTTTAGGTTCTTCTCCACCAGCATAGATAAATTCTATCATATCTCCTTTTTGGAGAGGGATTCTTTTTTCAAGTTCTTTGCCTTTAAAATAGTCATCTACTAAAAAGACCATATTGGGAGCATCTTTTGTTCTCTTTACATCGATGATTTCTCCTAATTTATCAAAACTACCACGACCATAAGCGCATTTTTCTACACTTCTAAAGTTTTTAAACATATCTGCTATATAAGTAAATTAAAAATAATTCTATCTGCAAATCTAGCTGTTTTTTTAGACTCTTTAAAGCTCAAATCTTGCAGAAAGAAAAACACCAAATCTACGTGCCGAAGGACTCTCACGATAAGTAGCTCGATGCACAAAAGTTACTCTGAAAAAACGGAAAATATTGGTCAGTCCATAGCCCAACTCTACATAAGGGGCATTACCCAGGCTTCTTGGTTTGATGAGTGGATTACCTTCTAAATCTGTAGAAGGAGTAAGGGCAAGATTGGCATTGCTCAGACTACCATATAACACATTGGCTACTACAAAAGTACGCCATTTGAGTTTTTTGAATAAGGGCAGACGATTGGCAATCAAGCCATCAAAGTTATGCTCATAATTAAGGGAAACGTGCTTATCAGAGGCAAACTCCATAAAATTCATCAAGCTATAGCCATAAAAATTATAAAAAAACCCTCTGTTTCCTAAGTGAATCTCCAACAAAGGATGGGGGATTCGAGAGGGTGTATAAGTACCAGAAAGTAGATAATAAGATTTTCCAAATAAGCCAAGACGTAGATTCTGCTCAAAGGCTATCCCAAAACGATGATACTGAAAATCACCTCCTAAGAAGTTATTAAGCCCCATTGTGTAGCGTAGAGTAACTACTGGAAGTTTGCGTGTACCTAAACTATAACGATTATTGTCTGTATAAAAAAACTGCTCATCTTTGGCAAGGCGAGTCTCAAAGGTAAGTTCAGTGATGCTGAAATTCCTCTCTAAAGTAGTTTCCTGTAGGTTTAAGTCTTTATAATAAGCAAAGTGATTCCCGATTTGCGTATAACTTGCATTTCGTAAACGGACTGTTTGTCTAAAACCTTTGAATAAATCTGATTGAACATAAAAAGAATTTTCTTGTCTATAAAAAGGACTACGATCAAGCACATTAAAGAAATTAAGGGAAGCAGCATACGCCCCAGGCACAACTACTCCACTTAGGTTAGCAGCCACTTGCACAAGGTCATCACTGCGTTCTAATACTAGCTCAGTCCAACGCTTGCGAGAGGGAATATACCTGATACTACCTGAATATTTAAAACGACTATCTTTAGTCCCGTAGGCTAAATATCCTTTTAAGATGATTTTTCGGCTAAACTGTGAACTAGTTTCAAGACCCAAGCGAAACCGCTGCCCTTCTACATCATTAATCGCATAGGTATAAGCCAAATGCCCAAAATCAATTATTCCTGCATTGATATATCCAGATCCAATTATTTTAAGGATGCTTGAATATGCCTTGACAATGGGAACTTGCTTAATGGTATCTATAAGTGCATAGGTCTGTAACTCCTCTTTGGTGAGTGAATCGTGTCGGCTAATTTTCCAATAATCATCTTTATAGATATTGGCATTAGCATCTACAATCACCTTTTCACGGTAAAACTTAATGGGATAGGGTTTATTAACTACTAAGTCTTTATTAGAAATATAAAACTTAGCCAATAAGCCTGCAGATTTATTGGTAATCTCTGCCACATCTATCAAGACTCTATTCTTAATCGGAATCCAAGGGCCTGCCTCAGTTTTTTGGAGTTCTTGCTGGATTTTTACTTTTTCTATAAAATTAATGTTCGCAGTGCGATTGACTGTTACACTGACTTGCTTCAATCCATAGGTTTTGCTATCAATCCAGATAATTCCTTCAAAAGCTAAATCTTGTGGTCTTTTAGGATATATTTCTATCTGATAGCACCAATCATCCCCTAGCATAAGACTATCAGTCAGGTAATAATCATAATAAATCTTCCAGCCATCTGCTAGTGGAGAGACAAAGTCTTTTTCGAGTACCTGCATCCAGTTATTATAGAAATTATATTGCTGAAAGCTAGAACCTAATAACTGAGAAACGGGTGAATCTTGGTCTAGCCCTACTCCTTCTATTTTGGTCTTGATTACTTTTTCTGTGATGCGTTCAGGGTTATTTCTATAATAAAACTGAGAGATGCTTTCTGATAAGAATATAGGAATCAAGGGTTTACCATCTTCTCCTGTAAGTCCTCCTAGGCTATCAATCGCATTTTGTACTTTTTGAATTATTTTTCGATTGCCAAATTTCTCTGATATATTGTCTATGTCTAGTTCTATTTTGACATAGCTTTCGTATTCATAAGCCTCTAGTTTTTTGGTGTCATTGTACTTTTTTTGGTCTTGTACCTTACGCATAATTGGGTAGGCAGGGTCTTCACCAGCGACTACTACTATCTCATCCAAACTCTTACTAGCACTCAAAAGCTGAAAATTAAGCATAATCACACCATTTTCAAGTTTAGAAAAATCTGGGATTTTGGTGCGGGTGTCATATCCTATGTATGAAACTATGATAGAATCTCCTTTGGATATGTTTTTTAAGGTATAATAGCCATCAAAGTCAGTAGTAGTACCTCCTTGTGGGTTGCTTTTGGGATAGACATTACCAAAAGGAATTGCTTCTCCTGTTTCGCCATCAATCACTTTGCCACTAATTGTATAGGTCTGTGCTACTAGTGAACTTAAAAGACTGAGGCATAATAAAGCAATAAACGTAAGCAGCATTTTTTTTGACATATTCAGAATCATTTTTGCAAGAAATAGAATATTGAGGTTTTTAGGTTTAGAATGCCTTTTACGTTTTAAATCTTGATTTAATTAAATTTAAAAATTATAAAATAACCTGTTGTGATTAAATTAACAGTGGTAAGACAATAAAAATCAATATTTAGTTGCCTTGATTCTCTCTAACAAAATAAAAAAAGGAAACCGATTTTAATTAGTTTCCTTTTTCTTAAAAATATTATAGGTTATTTTCTTAAAATACAATTATCATTACTACCGCTAAAAATGCAAAAATACTCATAAAGGCAAAGATGCCACTAGGTCTAAGTAATTTTGAATTGGGTGATAATTTATTTACTGATTCTTTCATGGGTTTATCGTTAATTTTTTAATATGAGATTCATTCTAATGTCTTTACAATCACATAAACGAAATATACAAACAGAGGTTCATTGCCTTTCTTAGAATATCCTTACATTTTGAGGAATTTTTTTACTTTTAGTATATTTCTGATATTTTTTATTGTTTTTAGTTGTACTTTTTAGTGGTTTAGCTCCCTTGAAAGTAATTTCGAGTCTGTATTAAAAAAATTCTCTCCTAGTTTCTGTAATATTCTCCTAAAAAATTCTACTTATCTCAAAATAAATAATAATACAATGAAGCTAAACCTTCCCGAAGCCCTGCTTTTACTTTCTATAGATTCAAAAGGAAATAATCAACATAGACACCTTGCTTATTTTTCTTACAGCCTAGCGAGTGCTGTTTTACTAGAGTTACTTTTGACTAACAGGATTAGTTTTGATGAGCATAAAAATATAATTGTCAATCCTAACATACACCTCTCAGATGAACTTTTAGAAGAACTTCTCATATTTTGCAGTGTCCCTAATAGTACGATTTATTGGACAAAACTCAAAAAAAACAGCGTTGCTGAAACTCCTACAGAATGGGTAAAAATCATTCATCAGTTTCCTAAACTCCAAAAGAGATATTATCAAAAGCTCATAGATAAGAATATCATCAGCAAAAGAGTCAAGAAAATAGTAGGTCTGTTTTCTCATATTCAATTTCCTATTGAGAATACAGCCTCTAAAAATGAAATCATCCTAAGAATCAAGCAGTTAATAGACAAACAGGATACTTCCCCTACCCTTAGAGAGTTGATGCTGTTAAGTTTGGTAAAAAGTGCGAAGCTTTTACAAGATATTCTGGGTATAAAGCTATCTGAGGTAAAAAAAGTAGAAGAGCAAGTACAGGAGATTCTTCATCAAAAATACGCTTTCAATGAATTAGATAATTCACTTCGTTTGTTTTTAAATAAAGATTGGGAAGAAATCAATGAATTACTAGAAACCATTATAGATATAACTGACTCTCTTAGTAATATTACAGGTGATGGAGGAATGGACGGTGGAGATGCTTGATTCATCAAAAGAAATAGCTAATCTTTCGAGATAGAGATAAGTTCTTCTTGACTGATAAGTTTTCCATCATTTCCCCAGACTTCTTGTTTTAGAATAATCTTCCGTTTCAAATCCAGAAAGAATTTATACACCTTCTTGTCTGTTGAATGGAGGTATCTTTTGGTATAGATGTAGGAGGTATCACATCGAGCAGTGCTATTGACTTGATAGGGGCTTTGTATGTCAGTAAGACAGGTAATATAACGACCATCTTTATCTACCCCTTGCCAACAGTCTTTTTTTGCTACATTTAAAAATAGTTGTTTATTCAAGAATAGTGTATCACCAGATTGCTCAGAAGTGATTTGTCTATTTTCTATGCCTAGTTGTATGATAGGCGTACTTGAAAAGCTATTAACTTTGTAAAGTAAGGTAATGGGTTTAGAACTTCTTTCTTTAGTCTGATTTAGTCTATTTAAAGGATTTTCTTGATAATAATCATAGTGTCGAATAAATACTTTTCCTCTTGAAAAAAGAATCAATAAGAACGGCACAACAAAAAATACTACCATAATATAGGCAAAACCAAAAGCACGATTTTTTAGGGTGGCTTTGCCTAAATAACGAGCAAATCGAATAGGGATATTTCTTAGATAAGGAATTGGAAAAAATATTAAAACTCCTCCTAGATTGAAAAGTAAATGAGTTAAAGCAATGCTTACAGCAGCCTCTGACTCTGCTACGGATGCAAGCAAGGCAGTAAGTGTAGTACCTATATTGGCTCCCATAATAAATGGGAAAGCTTTTTTAATAGAAAGTCGATTACTCGCCACAATAGGCACTATAAGTGAAGATACTAAGGAACTTGACTGAACTACCCCAGTAAAAAACACACCTAAAAATAATGAACGGAAAGGGTTGTTAAAAAACCGTTGCTCCAGCGTATTAGGTGAGCCGTCTATAAGCCAACTCTTAAATAATTCCCCGATATAACGGATAGAAATAAACACTAATATAATAGAAATAATCAGTCCTAGCCAATTAAGACCACCTAATAGACTTTGGAGAAATCTAGCTATTGGAAAAAAGAAATAACTCGTAAGATTAAAATATCCTTGAAAAGAAATACCATCTCCCAAAGTTAAGAAAGAAGCAAGACTAGAAGCTGTTCGGGAAAGTAACCCAAAATAATACTCTAAAGGGAGCATCACTGTTGCCGTCAGAATATTAAAAAAATCATGGACTGTGGCGGCAGCAATGGCTTTTCTAAACTCTTTGCGTCTGGTTACGTGTCCTAGTGAGACGAACGTGCTGGTTACGGTAGTCCCTATATTAGCCCCCATAACCATAAATACAGCACTTTCCATGGTGATAGTATTAGAAGCTACCATGGCTACGAGCATAGTGGTGGTGGTAGAGCTACTTTGAATGAGTGCAGTAACAAGTAAACCTATAAATAAACTTGTGAATGGATTAGAAGTAGCTATAATGATTTGCTCAATGACATTGCGATTGAGGAATCGAAACGACAAAACCATCCATTGTACACTTATCAAAAAAGCTACTAACAGAAAAAATAAACTTATTGAAAACAAAAAATATTTTTTTCTTTGCTGAGCCATCATCACAATTTTCTTTCTTTACACAATCAAAATGGGATAGGATTTCTGATTATTTTGCAAACCTATCTAAAATATAATAGGTCATACAAAATCAACCCCTTTAAAGATAAAACTTAACCACAATTTAATATAGCTTCATATTTACTTAATATTGACTAAACTTGTGCAAGCTCTTGGATTGCCAGCCAAGCCATCAATCCACAACCTAACTCGAGGGCAGATTCGTCTATATCAAAGGTAGGCGTATGGACAGAAGATATGATTCCTCTTGCCTCATTTCGAGTGCCTAGTCTGTAGAAGGAAGAATCAACCTGTTGAGAATAGTAAGCAAAATCTTCTCCTGCAAGCCATAAATCTAAATCTAATACATTCTCTTCTCCTAGATAGCTTACGGCATAGCTACGGAGTCGCTTGGTGAGTTCTGGGTGATTCTTAAGGTGTGGGTATCCTACTTGTACTTCTATCTCACAAGTTGCCCCCATAGATTCGGCTATTCCACAAGCCATTTTTTTTATTCTTTGATGTGCATCTTTTCGCCATGCTTCATCATAAGTCCTGAAAGTGCCTTCTACATATACATCATTAGGGATGATATTAGTAGCACCTTGTGCGATTACTTTTCCAAATGAAAGCACAGAAGGTAGTTTAGGGCTACAGTTGCGGCTGATAATCTGTTGTAAGGCTACTAAAATATGTGCCGTAATAATGACAGGATCTACTGTGTTTTCAGGCATGGCTCCATGCCCTCCCTTACCTTTTACGGTCATATAGATTTCATCAGCACTTGCCATATACAGTCCTTCACGAAAGCCTACTTTACCAGCAGGAATAAAAGGCATTACGTGTTGCCCTATCATGCTTTTGGGAGCTAGTGTTTTGCCTTGGGCTTCTAATACTCCTTCTTTAATCATGAGTGATGCACCTCCAGGAAACTTCTCTTCCCCTGGCTGAAATACTAATTTGACTGTCCCCTCAAATTCTTCACGGACTTGATGTAAAATATGAGCTGTACCAAGCAAAGATGCTGTGTGAGCATCATGCCCACAAGCATGCATTACACCTTCATTGGTTGATTTATAAGGAACATCATTGGCTTCTTTAATAGGCAAAGCATCCATATCTGCACGAAGTGCAAGTGTCTGACTATATGGATTTTTACCTTCTATAAGTACTACCAAGCCTGTATCTGCTACCCCTGTCTGAGGCTCTAATCCCATTTCTTTAAGCTGTGAAGCTACATAAGCCATTGTGTTATACTCTTGGAATGAAAGCTCAGGATTTGCGTGCAAATGCCTGCGATGTGCCACTACTTCGGGTGTATACTTTTGGGCTAATGATTTTATTTTTTCCGATAACTGCATATAACTATTGGTTTTATTTTTAGTCTTATTTTAGAGGTCTGTTGGCTTTTAATCTCTGTATATAAACACTTTATCAATTCCAAAATTAATCAAAATACTTGGCTTTACATATTATCACTTACTATTTTAGAATAAACATAAGAAAACCTTCAAAATAAAAAATACTCTTAAAATCAGTATTTGAGTAAAAACTTCAAGCCTTGTTGGTAGTTTTCCCAACGAGTTTCTATCCATTGAATTTCTTTTTCAGGATATTGATTGATTTGAAAATCACCCATACCTTGTAGCTTTTTAAGTCTTTTGAGATGTACTAGACCACTTGTACCTATAATTTGAAATCTATACAAAGCTTCTTTTTTGGAAGACTCTGTATATTTTAAATGTTTTAGAAGATTAAAGGTTATCTCTGTCTGTTGTTCCAATTCCTGTTCTATTTGCTCTATCTTAGTACAAATAGTAACAAGTGTAGCCATTTGCTCCCTTCTGTCTTTGGCTATATCCACAATATCATCCAGTATCTGAAACCAAGCCCCTAGCTGATAAACAGTTTCCCCCTCTCCTTCTTCTAGTGGATGCTCCATCAAAAGACGTGAAAGTAAAAGTGCGTATCCTCCTTTATCAAAACTAATCTGCCGAATAATACCCTTATCTAAATGATGTCCTTGGTATTGCTTCTTGCTGATTTCTTGGTTTTGATGAAATTTATAAAAGGTTTCTTCAAAATGCTGATTCTTAGGATACATTCTAAATAAATCTATCAGTAAATCCCTGCAGATGGCTTGTTTGGTACTTTGTGCTTTAAATGATTGAGAATCTTGGTAAAGCATCCATATCTCTTGAGTACTGAGTTCGTTTTCATCAAAAAAATCATCATACAAGCACAGCAAAGCAGCATAAGTAGTCAATCTTTGTCGCTCGAGAGAGCTTAGTGGTTGTTGCCTCATTAGAGCAAAAAAATCTGCAAAAAAAACAATGAATTGTAGTGGATAATCACGCATTCTACGCATATCTTTTTTTTGGAAAGAGCCGTCATTGGGCTGCCAGTTTTGGTATTTTTGCAAAAATGCTTGAGTAAACTTCTGTTGATAAGAAAATCTTTTTTGAAGGTCAATGAAAGTGTGTATCAAATGAGGAACTTTTAGAAACTGAGCCAACATAATGAGGGGTTTATTGATTTTATAAATAGTTAATCTCAAAACAAATTAAAAAAAACGCATGTCAAACAAATTAAATGTAATTTTAGCCTTTTCAATGCTTATTTTCAACTTTCAATTTCTGACTGCCCAAGACAAGTCAGATATAAAACATGCACGTCAGGCTGATAAAGTGGTACAAGATTGTATCCAAAATCAACAAACAGGAATGAATATAGAGGCTGATTTTAGTATCTATGATTGGGCAAAAAATCTACAAAAATTAGTAGGCGAAGTGCTTTACAAAGAAAATGCTGATGTATTGATAGAGATTGCTGATGAAGAAGAAACTGTACGCTTGCTGTGTAAACTATCAAAAAATTGTGATGTGCTGATGAATATGGGAAAAGAATTTCAAAAATTATTAGAAATTTATGATGAAAACATTAAAGACCAAGAAAACACAAAAATAAATCCTAATGAAGGTTTTCAATCAAGCCGAAAAGTTACTTTTAGCAACAACAGCACTCGTAAGATGAAAGCTCAGATTAATTCTATAGTCAATCGCTTAGAAGGAGATAATTCTATTTTTAGAAGATTAAGATAATAAAAATCAAAAAAAAGCATTCACTTTTTAGTGAATGCTTTTTTTTAATAGAACTTACTTAAAATCAAAATTAGATTTTAGCAGGCTTCCACATATCTACTAATTTCTTAGTTATATCAACAGCATAATCAGTAGTAAATACTTCGTTCATATTTACAGGCTTGCCAAAGTTTTCAACCCAGTAGTTGCTTACTTCTTTCACGTTGTCTTGTAATTTCTGTACGTTAGCAGTTAAGATTTCTTGTAATTCTTTAGAGTCTTTTGACTTAAGAGTAAGTACTAGAGCAGAAAACCACTCTTTTCCTAATTCTTGTTGAGCTTCTACGCTTTCTTTTACTAATACAGGAGCACTTTCGAATTTAACTTGTTTTTTCAAGCCTTCAACAGAATCCTCTATTTTGACTTGTTGCTTCTCCAACCATTCGTTAAGCATCTCACGAGATTTTTCGATAGTTTCAGTAGCTTTGAAAGAGTCAGCAAATTGCTTAGAACTTTCTACAAAACCGTTTACTAATTTAGTTTGTGTTTCTAGCAAGGTATCAAAAGCAGTTTTTATGCTTTCAGTAGCTTTAGCTTCAGTTTGAGAAACTTTAGGAGTTGTGGCAGTTTTAGTTGTATTTTTCATATTTTTAAGATTTAATTATATCTACACTACAAACCTAGTAAGGATTTATTTTAAATTAAACTAATCATTGAAAAAAAATCAAAAACACATCAAAAAAAGATTGAGATTGATATTTTATAATTTGTAAATTGTACTTTTCTAAGAAAATTAAAATAGAAACAAAAAAATATTCTTTTAAACGAAGTATAACTATTTCAACAATCCTTAGATATTATATTTTTTTGAGGTGTCTGAGAAACATTTATTTTCAGAGTATGAATAAGTATCAAAGAAAAAATTGCTATTTTTTTAACAATATACTATCTTTGCAAACTTATTCAGGAATTAATCATTTGTCCGTTTAAATAAATACATAAATATTATGGCAAACCATAAATCTGCTCTTAAGCGCATACGCTCTAGCAAGCGTCGTCGTTTGCGTAACCGTTACCAAGCAAAAACTACTCGTACTTTTATTAAAAAACTACGTGATACTAAAGAGAAAGAAGTTGCACTTCCACTTTTTCAAAAAGTATCTGCTATGCTTGACCGTTTAGCCCGCAAAAATGTAATTCACAAAAACAAGGCTGCTAATAACAAATCAAAACTAGCCAAGTTTGTAAATAGCTTAGCTTAGTATCATATTACACATTACAGTGTAAAAATACACCCCTTCAAGAGAGGTGTATTTTTTTTATGGTTTAGGGAGATGTATTTTTTAAAGCTTATTGTTTAATTTTGTGTTGAACTTAAATTAACTGAGTAGATGGTCAAAATTAGTTTATATTTTAATCTTATTATAAAAAACTGATTATCAAATACTTACTAAAATAACTCATCACTCATTATTTATAACTAATTACTTAATAAGTCTTGCTTTATGGATCAACTCAATGACAGCCCTGGCTATCTTCCCATTACACATTGGGCAGAAAGCGACCGACCACGTGAAAAGCTAAGAGATAAGGGTAAATTAGCCCTTTCTGATGCTGAGTTATTAGCAATTTTGATAGGCTCTGGCACAGTCTCAGTGAGTGCTGTGGAGCTATCCAAACAAATCTTAAATAAAGCTTCAAACAGTCTCAATGAGCTAGCAAAATTTTCTATGAAAGACTTAGAAAAATTTAAAGGAATTGGAGAAGCCAAAGCTATCACCATTATAAGTGCCTTAGAGCTAGGAAGAAGGCGTAAAGAAAGTGAGCCCACTAAAAGAATACAAATTACTAGCTCAAAGGATGCTTACAATATCATCAAACCCCACATCTTAGACTTACACCATGAGGAGTTTTGGGTGATTTTTTTAAACAAAGGCAATGTTGTTCTCAAAACTGACAGAATGAGTTTTGGAGGCGTTTCTGGTACCGTAGCTGACCCCAAGCTGATTTTTAAACGTGCCTTAGAAGAAGTAGCAAGTGCAGTGATATTGGCTCATAATCATCCCTCAGGAAACCTTAGACCTAGTGCTGCTGATGAGCAAATCACTCAAAAAATGAAAGAAGGTGGTAAGCTTTTAGATATTAGTGTGCTTGACCACATTATTTGTACCAATGAAAGTTATTACAGCTTTGCAGATGAAGGTAATTTATAAATCATCTTTTTTAGTATAGCATTAAAAATAAAGTATTCAATTGAGTTAAATAAGCTACTCATCATTAGAGCTGTTACACACTGGTTATCAATACTTTACTTTTTTTATAACCACATAGATACATAGAAAACATAGGGAATTGCTTACGAAAAGCTCCTGTGTTAGGCAGCAAAGCTTATCATTCTAAGATTCTCAAATAAAAAATTGACATAAATAATTGAAAATCAAAAAGTAACAACTCTATTTATAACTCATCACTCATTTTCTTTAGACTAATTTATCGTCATCGTCTTTATAAAAATTATCGGTAGTGCTTTTATTGTCACGGATATTTTTGCTATATAGGTTTCTTGCTTTTTTCTCTTTGGCAAACATATCTTGCATGCTTCCTTCATTTGCCTGAAATGTCATGGTATTGGTGATAGAAAGTGTCAGCGCAAATTTCTCTACATCATGGTTAGCACCTATGTACGTAAAAGTCCAGTTTTTTTCTTTTAACTCTTCTATCAATGCCTTGATGGCTTTACCATTGTATTCTTTTGAAGCATTTTCTTCTCCGTCTGTGAGGATAGTAACCAATACATTGTATCTGTCCAATTTCTCTACTTCTCTTCGGAGAGTGGCTATTCCTTCTCCCATGGCATCATAAAGAGGAGTAGAAGCGGCAGGTTGATATTTGGCATCATCTATTGCAGTTAGTTCGGTTACTAGTTCATTATGATGAATTGTCTTGATTCCTAAGCCATTAAAACTGACGAGCGAAATACGGTGCTCCTGCTCAGGGTATTGTGCTGCTACGCCTTGAACGGTTTGAACTACTTCATTGAAGCCTTCAATGATGGTTTTTTTGATAGACTCCATAGAACCACTTTCATCCAGAATGATGAGGTTAAATACTTTATGTGTGTTTTGCATTGTAAGTAAAAAATTAATTGTTAATAATACTTGAGTGTACGCCTTTAAGAAAGAAATTGTTTGACATCTACCTATATCGCTTTAAATAGATTCCTTAAAATTAACAAGTAAGTAATAATCTATTGATAATCAACAGATTGCGTACAAAAAAAAGTAAATTATGTTATTTAACTTTCTATGTTACTCATCAAAGAAAACTTTTTAAAAAAAATACGTTAGAGAAAGACTGAAGTAGTTTTAACATTTCATTAATAAAGCAACATTATCTACAAATAATTTTAATGAATCCGAAAATATATTCTATTTTTGGATAAAATTTTGTTAAAACATAAAATATAAGAATTGATTTTTTAAGAAATCCTCTTAAAACAAGCTAATCATCATTTACCATTAAGAAAATTTATGTCTATTTGGCTTTCTTTACTCATCATTTTTATTAGTCTATATATTATGTCTGAGGTGGTTGATAAGCACTTTATCAAAAGCTTAGACAACATTGCTCGTTGGCTCAAAATGCCTGAAAGTGTCGCAGGAGCTACTTTACTAGCTTTTGGAACTAGCACTCCCGAAATATCTACTGCCTTATTCTCTTTATTTTTAGAGGGTGCAAACCCAGCCACAGGGATAGGTACGATTGTGGGTTCGGCTATTTTTCAGATATTGGTGGTGATTGGCTTTGCTGCTTTTGTGCGTACTTCTCAGCTCAACTGGCGACCCATAGCGAGAGATAGCTTTTTTTATGCAATCTCTATAGCAATGTTGCTTTGGTTTATTCAAGATGACAAACTTACTTTTTATGAAGCACTTAGCTTTGTAGGCTTTTATGTTTTTTATTTATTTTGTCTTTTTCTCTGGACTATTTATGTCAAAGAAGAAAACCTAGATGCCTCAAGCCAAGATACTGAGATACCTCAGCCTATGCTTAATATAGAAAAAGGATTAGAAAAAGAAGAAAAAAAACCCCGTAAGAACGCATTTGTGATACTTCGCAAAACTATTAATTATCCGATTGATTTGGTCTTAGGGATTCTACCTGATGTAGAAAAACATCAAAAGTGGACTATCCCAGTATTTTTAATTTCTCTTAGTATTATTGGGTATTCTTGCTATTGGATGGTGATAGCCGCTGAGCAGTTTGCTAGCATTCTCGGGATTCCTCCTGCTATCGTAGCACTCACCATTTTGGCTGGTGGCACATCTATTCCTGAGATGATATCTTCGGCAATAGTTTCTAAACAAGGGCGTGGAGATATGGCAATTGCCAATGCTATAGGGAGTAATATCTTTGATATATTGATGAGTTTGGGCTTTCCAGTGCTGATTTATATTTTAATCAAAGGAGATTCACTCACTAATTTGGGAGGAAGTCAAATTAGTTCTTCTGTAATTTTATTGTTTTTCTCTCTTATTCTGGTGATTGGCTTACTGATAGTATTAAGATTTAAAGCTACAAGGCTTTTTGGATGTTTTTTGATGGCTCTCTATGTAGTCTATGTTGCTGGAGCTTACCTCAGTTGGTTTTAGTCTTTTTAGGATTTAAAGATAGGGTTTTGAAATGAAAAACATTATTTGTTATTATAAATAACAATCACCCTACGCAACTTTTTATTGCTTTCGACCGTTTGTATTAGCGAAGGCTTATAAAATCAAAGTCTTTTTAAACTAATTATAACCAATCCCCCCTATAAATGTCTGTATATTACGTTGCCACCAAAACCGAAGAATCACAAATCAAAGCCTATCTTGCCAAACGCAAAAAGAGCCTTCAAGAAATGGGATTTCGCTGGATTAGAAGTTTTAAATCAGAGTCAAAAGCAATCCTTTGGCTCAATGAAAGTTATTTACACCACGAGAAGTTTTATCTTTACTAGGTGAGAAATAGGTTGTAGATTGTAAGTTTGCAATAATCTGATAATGAGTCCCTTGAGTGATGAGTAATGAGTTGTCTTAATAAGATTTTGATAATCAGTTCTTTATAACAAAATTAAAGTACAAACTAAGAAAGAACTATATTTCAATTTTCACACCTACTACTAACACATCATCTAGTTGTTTATGAGCTTGTTTCCAATCTTTGAAGGTTTGGTCCAGAACATCTTTCTGCTCATTCATAGGTTTAGTATGTATTTCATAGAGTAACTCTCTAAATCTCTTTCCTAAAAATTTTCTATTGTCTAAACCACCAAACTGATCCTGATAGCCATCTGAGTAAAGATAAATTATGGTATCTGAGATAAGAGGAAATGTATGCTTTTCAAAAATCCTTTCTTTTTCTCTCTGTACTCCTCCTATACCCATTTTACTCCCTCTTATAAAATATTTTCTTTCATCTTGAATTAATACCATTGGATTTTGTGCACCTGCAAAATGTAAAACTCTTCCCTTTAAATCCACCTTAATGATGGTAATATCCATTCCATCTTTACTTCCTGTTTCTTTTTGGCGTAGAGATTTTCTGATTCCATTGTGTAGGTTATTCAGAATTAAATCCACCTCAATACAGCCATCTTGTATCACAATACTGTTGAGAATATCATTGCCTAAAATACTCATGAATGCACCTGGTACACCATGACCTGTGCAGTCTCCTACTGCTAAAATGCCTTCATCTGGATTAATCTGATGATACCAGTAAAAATCACCTGAAACGATGTCTCTAGGCTTAAGCATCACAAAATAATCAGAGAACAAGTAAGCAATCTTTTCACTAGATGGCAAATATGCCTCTTGAATACGCTTGGCATAATTAAGACTTGAGAGCATGTCATTGTTATTCTTCTCAATTTCGGCTTTCTGTCGGTTTACAAAATCAAGCGTAGAGCTAAGTTCTTCATTTGACTGATTAATTTCCTCATTCATAGCCTGAAGTTCTTCAGTGCGTTCTGCCACTTTCTGCTCTAAGTTTTGGGCATAGTCTTGGAGTTCATCTCTTGACTTTTGAAGGTTATTAACCATTTGATTAAAAGAATCAGCCAACTCTCCTATCTCATTGGTAGAAGCGATATTTACTTGTTCATCTAATTTACCTAGGGCTACTTGCCTAGTAAATAGCGTAAGTTTTCGGATAGGTCTGCTAAATGACTCTGCTACTGAAAATGCTGCCAAAATCACTAAGGTCAATGTAACCAATACAATCACAAACAGAATATTTCTCAATACCTGTACAGAACTAAAAGCTTCTTCAGTATCTAGTTTTACTATCAAAGCACTGCGTAACGAAGGTACATACACCCATTTTGCAAGTACTTCTTCTCCTCTATAATCAATCATCATCCCACTACCATTCTTTCCTTTTAGGCTTTCAGCAATGATTTGATTAGCATCTTGATTAAGTGAGATTGTTTTTTTGAATGCAGCATCAGGTGCGTGTCTGGTATTATTTACAAAAAGGGCTTCTTCTTTGAATTTAGTCAGTAAAATACTCTCACCTGTTTCACCTAACCCTGTATAATCATTGATTGCCTTTTCTATATTTTGATTATTAATCTGAACAATCAACACTCCTACAAACCGTTTTTGGGCATTTCGGATGGGTGAAGCAATGTAAAGTGCACCTCTATTCTTAGTATTTAATGAAAAATCTGAAAAATCAGCCTGTAATAAAATATTAGCTCGCTCAAAAACTCTCCCGACAGTTGTATTTTGCCATTTCTTAGATTGGAGCATCTCCCCTTTCATTCCTTGTTCTACACTAGCAAACTGTACTTTGCCAGTAGGTGAAACAACCCACAAATCGTCAAAATCAAAAGTTTCTTGGTATTTCATCAAAAAGCCTCTGTGAAGAGAATCAAATTTGGCTTCTTTCTCAATAGAAGAAGTATCTCTTAGTGTCTGATAATCATAGGTTGTCTTATACATGTCTGGAGTACTAGCCAATAACTCTACGTCTTTGAGTGCTTGCTGAAAAAAAATATTAATCGCTTTTACCTGTCTTTCTGAGATTGCAGAGAGATTATTGATAGACTCTTCTTGAATAATGCTACGAGCATTCCAATAGCTGACATAGACCAGCACACACTGCACAGGAAACTCTATGACCAAAAACCAAAAAAGTAATTGGAATGCGATTCGTTTTCGAATCTTAACAAAAAAAGATTCTTTATTTTTCAATTTCCTAGGTTTGCCCATTGTTGATTCCAATTCTTATAAAGTGTCTCCAAAAAATCTTTCCAAGCTTGTTTAGAGCGGCTATCTGGAAAGGGTCTGGGCTGAACAGGTTTATGTGAACTCCAAATAATTTGTATCTGACCATCTTTTTGAATGCGTCCAATATGTACTGTTTTCCAAGTATGCTGTGTCTCAGCATCAATATACACTAAGCCCCCAGGTGCTTGAAAGCTACTGCTTGGTAATTTTTGTCTTACTTCATTTATGTTTGTAGTACCTGCTTCTTTGACTGCCTCTGCCCAAAGATAGACACTGATATAGCCTGCTTCTATGGGATCATCCGTAACACGTTCTTTGCCATACTTGGCTTGATAGTTT
The DNA here is from genome assembly GCA_038248005.1 of Cytophagales bacterium. Lineage (GTDB taxonomy): Bacteria > Bacteroidota > Bacteroidia > Cytophagales > Microscillaceae > JAABSX01. The sequence goes on from JBBRUH010000007.1 coordinate 22,854, forward strand.
TTTACAAATGCTTTATTTTCTAGAGTTTCTACACTCTGAAAATAATTCCAAGCTACATAGTCACCAATCATTTTATTTACTTCTAAACTCCTCAGCTCATCTTCTGCAATACTAAACGAAAAAGTAGGAATTACCTCAGGGCTAATGCCTGCTTTTCTCAGTGCTTGAAAAAAAGCAATATTTGAATCTCCATTGATATTATTTAAAATCACATCAGGCTTAAGTGCCACTATTTTATCTATCATCGGCTGCACTTCCTGGCTCCCAAGTAAAATGTATTCATCTCCTACTACTTCTCCTCCTAGCTCGCCTATCAGGTCTTGCATAATGGCAGAAGCCGTGCGAGGAAAGACATAATCAGAGCCTACTATAAAAAAACGCTTACCCAAATGGTCAAAAGCCCACTTAGTAGCTGGGATTATTTGTTGATTAGGAGCAGCACCTGTATAGACTATATTAGGTGATTGCTCTAAGCCCTCATACTGAATAGGGTAAAACAAAAGATGATTATTTTTTTCAAATATAGGCTTGACCGTTTTGCGACTTGCTGATGTCCAACAACCAAAAACAACCTCTACTTTTTCTTGGTTAATGAGCTTTTCGGCTTGTAAGGCAAAATAATTAGCATCTGATTTACCATCATAGATAATAGGAACTATTTTTTTGCCAAGTAAACCTCCTGCTGCATTGATTTCTTCTATTGCCAAGAGCGTAGCATCTGCTACAGCTTTCTCACTAATAGACATCGTGCCAGTAAAAGAGTGCAAAACCCCTACTTTAATGACCTTCTCCTCTTTTTGACAGCTAAGAAGCCCCATAAAAGCCCCAATACATAGTAAAAAAACAAAGTATTTTTTATTCATTCTTTATCAATTCTGAAGATTGACTTATAGCTATTTAATCAAAGATATTACCAAAATAGTGTTTTGTGGTAAAGATTACGTTAGATTTATGATAAATCACTTTTTCACACATTACCATTTTCAAAAATTGATGCGTAAATCCAGTATTTTATCTTCAAAACTATTAATAAATCTCAAGTGAAATAAAAAATATAATTTCTCTCAAGCAACCCTTTTAATAAATATTGTATCTTTATTTTGAAAATATTTGCTTTATTAAAAAATATTTCAGTACTTTGCATTACCAACTACTAGGTTTAGTAATTTATTTTCCATTTTTTTTACTAATATATCATTAGGTGAGTTATAAATCATAAGTTATTAATCGTCTGATAATGAGCATTTTAATAACTAACAATGATTAGTTTGTTTTTAGTGTCTTACTAAAAAAGATTTTATGTATTCCGAATAATTTTTAATATAAATAATACTTCAAACCCAAATAATCTTTGTCTTTACTATTGTCATTTATGAAAGCATTAAAAATTCTATGTATCTGGGCGAGTGTGCTGCTGTTATTTGCCACTTCTCATAAACTCCAAGCTCAAGACCGCCCCGCAGGTGATGTCTGGTCTTTACAGGGCTGTATTGATTATGCCATCAAGCAAAATATTACGATTCAACAAAGCGATTTGCAGATTCAAATAGATGAGAATAATTACTTGCAATCCAAAATAAACCGTTATCCTGATTTGAATGGTTTTGCCAATCAACAGTTTAGCTCTGGGCGTTCTATTGATCCATTTAGTAATCAATTTGTAAATAGAACAATCAACTCAAATAACTTCAGCTTGAGTAGTTCTATTACTATTTTTGATGGATTTAGAATTAGCAATACTATCAAACGAAATCAAATCAATGTAAATCTAAGCCGTCTTTCAGCAGAACAAGCACGCTATGATGTATCACTGAATATAGCCTTAGCGTATCTGAATATCTTGCTGAATCAAGAATTATTAGCCGTAGCGCAGCAAAATGTAATCTCTACTCAGACGCAACTAGAACGTACTCAAAAATTATTTGATGCTGGGGCAGTAGCTGAAAATAACTTGATAGACCTCAAGGCTACCCTCGCCAATAATGAACTAGCGGTAGTCAATGCTGAAAATAGTATTATGATTTCTAGCCTTAACCTACAGCAATTGATGAATTTGGAAGTCAGTCCTAATTTTCAAGTAGAACCTGTAAATGTGGATGCCCTAGAAGTTACTGATTTTGCAGAATCTTCTCAGCAGATTTATCAGACAGCAGAAGGCTTTTTGCCTAATATTCGTCAGGCTGAGCTTGCCATAGAGCGAGATGATTACAATATAGAAATCGCAAAATCTGGACGCTATCCTACGTTGAGTGCGAATGCGAGTGTTTTTACTGGTTATTCTAGTGCAGGTGCTACTAGATTTACTAGAGTTCTGACAGGGTCTGAAACTCAAGAAATTGGCTTCCTAACTGGTGACCCAAATGTAACCGTTTCAAGCTTATTTCCTGTTTCTAGTTTGGTTGAAAGTCCTTATACTTTCTTCCCACAGCTTGGAGATAATATTCGTCAGCAAGTAGGATTTAGTTTGAGTATTCCGATTTTTAACCGTTGGCAGGTTAAAAACCAAATCAATAATGCGGGTATTGGCAAAAAAATCACTGAGTTAAGTGCAAGGAATGCACGCATACAGCTTCGCCAGACCATAGAGCAAGCATACGTAGATGCTAAATCTGCCCTTAATACTTACCGTGCTCGTGAGCGACAAGTAGAAGCACTTACCTTAACGTATGACAATACCAAGATAAGATACGAAGCAGGTGCAGCCAATGTAGTAGATTTTAACCTTGCAAAAATCACTCTTGACAATGCCAAGTCTGACCTCGTAAGAGCGAAATATGATTATCTGTTCCGTGAAAAAGTATTGGATTTTTATCAAAATAAGCCTTTGAGTTTTGATTAATGGTTGATTAAACTTCATAAAAAAAGAGGATAGATTTTCGTGGTCTATCCTCTTTTTTGTATTGATTTTAAGAACTCAATCAAAATAAATGCTGTTGTCTCCCAAAACCTTTATTCAAGAGAAAATCGGGTTTTTTAGTTGCGTCATCCTTTCTGATTATAAAATCACCTTTCTCTAGCTTATTAAAAATATTTCTGATTTTTCTTTTGAAATTTTCATATTCCTTCAAATTACTCACAATTGGATTTTCCTTAATATGAAGAAAATGCCCAATGCTATTGGCACTCACTACTTCAGAAGGATTTGCATACGTTTTGTATAAATAAATAGCTTCTAATACTTGCTTGTATTCAGTCTTTAAATCATTAAAATCATCCCCAAATATTTCTTTTAATTCAGATAGATAATTATTTTTCATCAATACCCTATCCACTAAATAAATGGGGTATATCTGAGGACTTTCGGGATGCTTGAATAACAGTCCCTTATCTTCTAAATTAGCAATAGTACCTTTATGATTATTATCAGAAGTTAGCAAGATGGTATATCGGTCTAAGCGATTGTGCTTTTCACATTTATAAAAATAGCTGAGTACAATCCTTTCTTCTTCATTTAATTCTTGTCCATTTTTTTGGTTAAGATAAAATTCGAAACTCTTCAAATGAAGTTCCATTTTTTCATCATATACTTTTCCCTTCGGAATAAATAATTTCACTTCATTAAGTCCTAAAATATAATAAGGCAAATCAATTTGATTATCTAAGCAAGCATTAGTGAGTGATGCAAGTCCCTTTCCTTTTCCTTCCCAATAATCAAAGCTTTTAAGTAAATCAGTTAGTCTGGGGTTACGTGCATACTGAATAGGAATGACTCGCCGAACTTTAGAAACTTCATTATCAATATATAAGCGTTGTTTTTGACGAAAACTACCTGGATTCTGTATCATTATATTTTTGCTGGGCGTAATCTCAATGATAATAAATCGATTACTTTTATAATCTCTGTGTGCTAGAGCATTGTTGATACGTTCTTCTATCAGTTCTCTTGGATATTCTGGAATAGCTCTGCCACCGTTCTCCCGACTGACTCCAATTTGAATATTTTTATAGACAAAAGCAGTACTTTCTTCTATGAGAGAAACGATATTTCCTCTTAATATTTGCTTATTCTGTGCAACTGTGATTTCAGATTTCACATAGCAATCTACTTCACAACGCCCCATTAGGTAATCTTCTACATAATCTGCACAGACTAACATTCCCAAGAGTGTTGGTTTATTTTCGATTACAAATCTTTTTCGGACTAAGAAAGATAAGGCATTCTCTAAATCAGCTTTGAGTGTTTCTATTTTTTTATGCTGGTTTAGTTTGAGAATATATTGGTTGAGCGTATCTATATTTAATATCTCTAATGCTACGCTTTTGATAACCTCAAGCTCTTGAGATTGGAGCAGTTCTTCTTTAAGTTCTTCATGTGCTTCAATCTCCTTCGGGCTGATTTCGTGGTCGCCTGTTAGTTTTCTTTTATAGGCTTTGCCTTTGAAATAAGCAAATTTTTCATCTTCGGGTAGCTGTATTACATACATAACTACTATCTTTCCTTCTCGAAAATCTTTCATCTCGGCAGTGGGAAAGTAATGACTTATTTCCAATGCCTTATCATTTTTATCTGTAAATTGTTTGTGGATTTCTTTTAGTTTATTTTCATTGTTATAATTGAACCCTGTAAATTTATAGCCTTTATTTTTCCCTGTATTCTCTCTAATGCCAATAATAATCCTTCCACCATTTGTGTTTAAAAATGCACAAACTGTCTTGTACAACTCATCCCAATCTCCTTTTGTAGATAAATCTTTTAGCTCTAAACGCTCTGTTTCAATATCTTCAAATACCTGATTTTGAATAGAACTATCAATTTTTTGCAGTACCTTATCTATATCGTTCATTTTTTTAAGCATTAAAAACCTCTAGCATCCATAAACATAACCAATCAGTCTCATTAAAACTTATCCTTTTTGCAAATAACTAAAAGCCTCTTTGATTTTATCAAAAGGGAATTTAGACAATGTTTTTTCCATTTTTTGTTTGATTTGTTCTGTACCAAGATTACCGATACTGCCTAAGTGGGTATGATTTAGCTCTCTTTGTGCTTTGTACTCTCCTGCTTTGATAGAGGCTGCTACTTGCTGATAGGCTTCTCTGAATGGAGTACCTTGCAACACCAATCTATTGACTTCTTCTACTGTAAAAAGATAATCATACTGTGCTTCTGAAGTAATGTCTTCTCTAATTTCTACTTGATTTAAGGCTAGATTTGCAACCTCCAAGCAATCTTTAAGATTGGTGAAGGCTGGGAAAAAACGCTCTTTTAAAATCTGAAAATCACGGTGATAGCCCGAAGGAAGATTTCCTGAAATAAAACTCATCTCTTGTGGCAAGGCTTGTAATTGATTTCCTTTGGCACGAATTAGCTCAAAAATATCTGGATTTTTTTTGTGAGGCATAATGCTCGAGCCTGTTGTAAAACCCTCTGGGAAACGTAAAAAAGCAAAATTCTGTCCATTGTACAAGCAAATGTCCATTGCCATTTTAGACAAAGTAGCTCCTAGATTGGCAAGTGCAAAAGACACTACACGCTCTACTTTTCCACGCCCCATTTGAGCATAGACTACATTGTAATTGGGCTGGTCAAAACCCAACAAGTCAGTGGTCATTTGTCTATCTAGTGGGAAAGAAGAACCATAGCCTGCCGCCGAACCTAGTGGATTTTGATTACTCAACTCAAATGCGCTATGAATTAACAAAATATCATCTACCAATGCCTCTGCATACGCCCCAAACCAAAGCCCAAAGGAGGAAGGCATTGCTACTTGCATGTGTGTATAGCCTGGCATGAGAATATGCTTGTATTGCTCACTCAGCGACTGTAAAGTCTTAAAAAGTGTATTAGTATATTCTACTACTTGCTCTAATTCAGCTCTGATAAATAGCTTCAAATCTAGCAATACTTGGTCATTGCGTGAGCGTCCGCTGTGTACTTTTTTGCCTATTTCGCCTAGTTCACGGGTGAGGTCTAGCTCTACTTGAGAGTGTATATCCTCTACGCCATCTTCTATAATAAACTCTCTTTTAGCTATTTTCTGAAGTATTTTTTTGAGGGATAAAGTGAGTTGGCTAAGGTCATGGGTAGAAAGCAAGTCAATTTTATGTAACATACGGATATGTGCCATCGTACCTAGAACATCATAGCGAGCAAGCTGTAAGTCTAATACAAGGTCTTGTCCTATCGTAAATTTTTCTACTTTTTGATTGATGTTGGTGTCAGATTTCCAAAGTTTGCTCATGATTTTTTCTAGGTAAGAATGAAGGTTTTACATTTAGTGCAAATTTACTCAAAAGGATTGACTTAGTAAAGTGAGAAGCAAGGAGTTAGATAGAAGAAGTAAGAAGGAAAATAATTCTTAGTGTAGTAATCTCCGTGCTAATATAATGATTATCTTACAGTAGATTTGAATTTAAACAGATAAAAATATGGAAGTTACCATTAGTATCAAAAATGATAAGGGCGAAGTAACAGAAATTGTCAAGGAGCTATCTTC
>JBBRUH010000008.1:0-28373 GCA_038248005.1 Cytophagales bacterium
ATTTGATCGTAAAAATTATTTTTATCCAGATTTGCCCAAAGGCTATCAGATTAGTCAGGATAAATATCCTATCTGTATAGGAGGAAGTGTTTTTATAGAAGGGGCAAAGCAAGGAGGTAGAAATATCAAATTACATCATATTCACTTAGAGGAAGATGCAGGAAAGTCTATCCATGTAGAAAATGCTGATTATACTCAATTAGACTATAACCGTGCAGGCACTCCGCTCATAGAGATAGTTACTGAGCCTGATATGCACCATGCAGAAGAAGCTACGCAATTATTTCAAGAAATCAGACGACTAGCTCAGTATCTAGAAATCTGTGATGGCAATATGGAAGAAGGTTCACTACGTTGTGATGCTAATGTTTCAGTGCGTCTTTACGGAGCAGCAAAACTAGGCACCAGGGTAGAAGTCAAAAACATGAACTCAGTCCGAAATCTGAAGCGTGCCATCGAATACGAGTTTGAGAGGCAATGTGCCTTGATAGAGGCAGGTGAAAGCTTCATTCAAGAAACTCGTTCTTTTGAGCCTGAAACAGGTAAAACCTTTGCCCTCAGAAGTAAAGAAAGTCTAAATGATTACCGTTATTTTCCCGACCCTGATTTGCCACCTATACTGGTTACAGAGAATTGGAAAGCAGAAATAAAATCAAAAATGCCTATGCTTCCATTGGCTTGGCGTGAAAAGCTAATGACTCAGTATGAACTTTCGGCTTATAATGCCCAGCTACTCACTGAAGAAAAAGAAACTGTCCTTTTCTTTGAAGCCATCTCTGAGCATACTCTACAATATAAGGATATAGCCAATTGGCTCAATGGAGAAGTAAAAGCTTGGCTAAATGAGTCTAATAAATCTCTCTCCGAATTTCCTATTACTGCTCAAAGACTTGCAGAACTGATTGAGCTAATTGCTCAGAATAAAATAAGCCGAAGCCTAGCAAGCACACAGGTTTTCCCACTTCTTCTGCAAGATAATAAAAGGAGTGCTTCACAGATTATTGCCGAGCAAGGTCTGGAGCAAGAAGATGACTCTAGCACACTAAAATCTATCATCAAAGAAGTGCTTGAAGAAATGCCTGATAAAGTAAAAGCTTTCAAAACAGGAAAAAAAGGCATGCAAGGCTTATTTATGGGGCAAATCATGAAAAAAACTGCTGGAAAAGCAGATCCTAAACTTACAGCTAAGCTACTTCAAGAGGCACTAGAAGAAGTACGTTATTAAACTTATCACTTATAAATCATAATTCATCTCTTTTTATAATGGCTTCAAGAAAATTAAGAAATACTATCATAGAAAACATCACCATCAGTGGCTTGGCAGCCGAAGGTAAAGCCTTGGTAAGGCATGAAAACCGAGTCATTTTCTTGCCAGGTAATATGGTAGCTCCTGGAGATGTGATAGATGCAAAAATCATCAAACAACGAAAAAACTACCTTGAAGCAATACCTGTGCATTTTCATCATAAATCTGAACAAAGAGTAGAGCCTTTTTGTGAGCATTTTGGGGTTTGTGGTGGATGTAAATGGCAACATCTTCCTTATGAGTTACAATTAGCCCAAAAACAGCAGCAAGTAGAAGATAATCTGACCCGTATTGCCCAAATACAGTTACCAGAGATTCAGCCTATTTTACCTTCTGCGAATACACAATATTATCGTAATAAATTAGAATATACTTTTTCAACGCAACGCTGGCGAACTGCCGAAGAAATCCAAAGTGAAGAGACCTTTGATACAGAACCCGCACTTGGTTTTCATATTCCAGGGAGGTTTGATAAGATATTAGACATTCATCAGTGTCATCTTCAGGCTAATCCTTCTAATGCTATCCGTTTAGCCGTTAAAAAATATGCCATAGAGCATGAGCTTCCTTTCTTTGAACTTCGTGAACAGCATGGCTTTTTGCGTAACCTAGTGATTAGAACTAGCACTACAGGCGATTTAATGGTTATTCTGATTATAGCAAAAGATAATAAAAAACTAAGAATAGGTTTGCTTGATTTCTTACAGCAAGAGTTTCCTCAGATTACTTCTCTGTATTATATTGTCAATTCCAAGAAAAACGACTCTTATCAAGATTTAGAACCTACACTTTATGTGGGCAAGCCTTACATAGAAGAAGAAATGGAAGGGCTGAGATTTAGAATAGGAGCAAAATCTTTTTATCAAACCAATAGCCTACAAGCATACCAACTCTATAAAGTTACTCGTGATTTTGCCCAATTAAAAGGCAGTGAATTGGTCTATGACCTTTATACAGGCACAGGCACTATAGCCAACTTCATAGCAAAACAAGCCAAAAAAGTAATAGGACTCGAGTATGTAGAAGCTGCCATAGAAGATGCCAAAGTAAACTCAAGCATCAATGAGATAAAGAATACAGAATTTTATGCAGGGGATATGAAGGATGTATTAACTGCTTCTTTCTTTGAAAAGCACGGTCGCCCTGAGGTAATTATCACAGACCCTCCAAGGGCAGGGATGCACGAAGACGTAATCTCAGTAATCTTGGAAGCTAATCCTGAGAGAATAGTTTATGTGAGTTGCAACCCAGCTACACAAGCTAGAGATTTGGCTCTGTTAGATGCTCAATACAAGGTAACAGCACTTCAGCCCGTAGATATGTTTCCTCATACACATCATGTAGAGAATGTAGCGGCTTTGGTGAGAAAATAAGTGAGAAATGGGTTATGAGTTTATAATAACTTGAAAAGTAATAGTTTAAGAATAAAATGGATATTTATTTTAATCAAAACGCTCATTATCAATAACTTAATAACTCAATAATTAATAACTAATCTCTTACTTAAAGAGATATCTTTGATAATAATTTTAATTGATTACAGGCCAAAAACTAAGAAACTCTAAATCCAACTACGAGGATATCATCTCTTTGGGTGGTATCCTCCATGTGTTTTTCAAGTTGTTCTTCTAAGATTTCGCCTTGTTTGGTTACGGATGATTTATGAAACTTCGTGAATAGTTCTTGCAGTCTTTTATCTCCAAATCTTTTTCTATTGACATCGTTTTGGTCAGGCAGACCATCAGAGCCTAGGTAAATCATTGTTTGCTTAGAAACTGTAAAATAATCATTTTCAAAAGCAATATCTTTAGGTTGTATTCCACCTATGGCTTTTCTGACTCCTTTAAGTATTTTGAGGGTAGTACTATTAGGCTCAATATAATATAGCCCTTGTTTAGCCCCTGCATAAGTGAAGCTTATTTCTTCCCCCTTACTTTCAGTATCCCAGCACAATATACCCACATCCATTCCATTGTTATTGCCAGTTTCTTCTTGACGAAGCATGATTCTTACGTCTTCATGCAGTCTTTCTAAGATGAGAGCAGGGTCATAGATATCCCATACTCGGATAATCTTATCTAAAATAGTATTGCCAATAAGCGTCATAAAAGCTCCAGGGACACCATGTCCTGTGCAGTCTGCTACTACTAAGAAAGTTTTACCTGCCACTTGATTGAGCCAGAAAAAATCTCCTGACACAAGGTCTTTAGGTCTATAAAGCACAAAGCAATTATGAAGAAGATTCTCTAGTTTTTCAGGATAAGGCAAAATAGCATTCTGAATTAAGAACGCAGACTGAATACTATTGGTGATTTGTTGGTCTCTGAGTTGTAGTTCTTTTACTTTTTGTTCTATAAAATCACGCTGAACTAAGATTTCTTCTTGATTTTGGATAAGTTCTTCGTTTTGGGCAGCTATTTCTTCGGTGCGTTCTTGTACTTTTTCTTCTAGGTTTTCATTGGCTTCTACCAACTCTTGAATCATTTTACGGTTATTGGCAAATATCTCAGAAATAGCCTCAAACCAAGGTCTCCAGAAATAAGGTACTTTTCCCTGATAATGAACCATTTCACCTCTTTGTTCATCTTGGATATGTATCACGAGCTTGCCAGCAGGTACTATAAATTTACGCTGTGTGTAGTAAGCCGAGGCAATTAACACAGAAAAAATACTTACAAGCATGAATACAAGATAGAATCCGATATCTTTCAGGATAGTGAAGTAGGTTGTCCAGACATTGACTACATACACAAGCTTGAAGGGCGTTTGAGGAAGATTTTGATAATAAAAGAAATAACCTTTATTTTGATTAAGTGTTTCTGCAGGCCAAGAAGATAAATCTTTGATACTCGTTTTAAGTTCATTAGGAAAAGCTTCTTTGGCTGGTTTTACTTCTTTGCTATTCGCCTTTATCAGAGTAGGGTGAGCTAGTAGTTGTTCACTATTATTCATTAAGAATATTTCTCCTACTGCTAGTTGAGATTTTTGAATAATCGTATTGAGTGAATCAAGCGTTACATCTAATCCAATCACGCCTTTAAATTCATCTCCAGAATATACTGGAATAGTCGCTGTGGTCATTAGTCCGTTGCCAGCACCATCTACATATACATCTGTCCAGTAAGAAAAGCGGCTTGGGTTTTGCTCAGGGAGTACGTTTTTGTAGACTAAAAGAGCATTTTGGGAATTACTTTCTTTAAAATGGAAATTTTTAGAAGCTACATAAGGATATAAAGCAATAAACATTGGTTTTCCTTTGTCATAACCCTGATAATAAGCAGCTACTACATTAGAAGAAAAGTTTACTGTATTCCGAAGCATAGGGTTTAGTATAAAAGACATATTGACCTGTGCTTTGAGGTTTGGATTTAGGTTTTTTAGGCTTCCTAGTCCTGTAATATTACTAGTTTGTGTAGATAGTAGATAATTCGGAAGACTATCTAAGTGAAAGAAGGTTCTATCAGGAGAATCTTGTAAATAACTAAACAAAGGGTGGGTTTCATGGCTCACTTCTGGATTATCTAGTGCATAATTACTAATAGAATTAAGTGATTGTAGATTGGCTTGTGTTACATTTAATACAGAGTTTAGCTGCGATATATTTTCTTGAAATTGTCTTGCAATATTATCTTTCTCTTGTATTATTCTATTTTGGAGTTGGTTATAGGCTAAAAAAACAGTAGCTAAAAGTACGAAGACAAAGCTAATAATAATGATTCGGTAGTAACCCCGAAAGATATCAATTTGATCCATTAAATAAGAGTTAAACGATTTTGTGAAAATCCCAAGATTTTATTAGCTAACAATGAACAAATATGTAACCAAATATTTTTTTATAACTTCTTACTTACATTTCGGTAATAATTTCTATTAATAAAAAGAATTTAAGTATTTGATATTCAATAATTTAAACTAATAAATACCGTTCAAGCGAAGATGCTTGAACGAGGTGAATAGCTGGTGCAAGTTAAGAGGCTTGCACCTCTTTTCACCCATAAAATCGTAATAATGTTTAATGTAGCATTCTAAAAAAAGCAATTAGATAAAAACAAGCTAAAATTTTATTTATATATGAAAAATATACTTTTAATTTTGATTATCAATATGTTTTTTACCGAAATATGAGATTTTAGGTTATAAACAGCAAGATTACTGCAAAGAGAAAGAGGGAGAAGAACTAGGTGTAGATGATTTTTTGGATGTAGGGAGTGTAAAACTAAAGATGCTTCCTTCTCCTTTTTTACTCTCTACTTTAATTTTACCACCTTGTTTTTCTATAAATTCTTTACTAAGAAGAAGACCCAAGCCTGTCCCCGTTTCTTGCTGTGTACCAAGGGTAGTATAACTTTCCAAACTAAAAAGTTGTTGAATTCGTGATTCTTCTAATCCAATACCATTATCTGTGATTCTGACTTCTACTTGTGGAAAGTCTGGAAGGGTTATAGCTTCGATACTTACATCGCCCTTATTATGGGTAAATTTGATAGCATTAGAGATAAGATTTCGTAAGATAAGAGAGGTCAAATTAGGATCAGCAAAGCTAAAAATATTCTCTTGAGATTTGTAATGAATAATTATTTGCTTTTCTTGGGCTTGTGGGCTAAGGACTAAAATATTTTCTTCAATTACTTGTGATAAATCAAAAGTTTGAGGATTCATCTCTATGCCCTGCATCTGTGCTTTAGACCAGTTGAGCAGATTATCCAAAAATTCAGAGAGTGTATTGACCTTTAGCTCAAGTTTTTTGGTCATTTCACGCATTTCTTCATTAGTGATATTACCATCATTAAAAAGCCCTAAAAGGCCTTTGAGTGAGTTGAGAGGGCTACGCATATCATGAGAGGTGATAGAGAACAGCTTATCTTTGGTTCTGTTGATTCCTGCTAGTTCTTGTGCAAGTGCTTGATAATTTTCTTTTTGATATTTATTTTCATTGTAGAGTTGTAGCAGTTCTTTGCTTTTTTGCTCTATTTGTTCCTTTTGTTTTTTAAGTTCATTATTGGCTTTTTGCTTTTGTTGATTACTTCTAAATAGTAAAAAAGCTACAATGGATATCAATAGAAGAGCGATGACCGTTCCTAGGATTAATATATTTTGGCGGAATGATATCTCTTTTTGCAGTACTTGGTCTTTTCTGAGTAAAGCAAGTTGAGTTTCTTTTTTTTCTAAATCATTAAGTGCATTGAGTTTTGCTACTAACTCGTTGATGTCTTGATTGGCAAGGCTATCATTTTCTATCACAAATTGGGTTTGATATTCAAAAGCAAGACGATAATCTCCTTGGGCTTGTGCAAGCTCATAAAGTATCTTAAGGGCATTGCGTTTTGAATCTTTAAAAAAATAAGAATTTGCCTTTTTGAGTGCTTCCAAGGTATATTTTTTGGCTTTGCTATATTCCCTATCTTTTTGGTAAATAGTAGCATAACTGATGAGAACATTGACCTCCCCTCTGATATCTTTTTGTTCTTTAAAAATATTCAATGCTATCTCAAAATTATCTAACGCCTCTTTGATTTGATTTTTTTGCAAATAAATCTCTCCGATTCTTTGCAAAGAAGTGGCATAGGCATTGTCTTTACCTATTTTTTCTCTTAATACGAGTGATTGTTTGACTGCAATCAAAGCTGAGTCTAATTTATTGCCAGCTCTGTAAACTTCACCAACACGTAGATAGGCGTAGGCAAGACCACGTGTATTTTTTATTTTTTTGAAAATGACGATAGCTTTTTGGATATTTTTGATTGCCTCTGTGCTATAGCCTTCTTGTTGATAATACATATCACCTATATTATTGTAGGCGTATGCTATTTGTAAATCTATTTGATGAGTTTCAGCGATTTTAAGGGCTTTATAGAAAGACTCCATCGCTTGTCTATTCACATTTAGATTGCGATAGATTACTCCTTTAAAATTATATGACTGTGATAGATGTTCATAATCTGCTATCGGCTCAGCCAATGTAATGGCTTGGTTAATGTACTCTAATGCTTCCAGAAAATGAGAATTTCGATATTCCCAACCCAATTCATTGAGGATTTTTATTTTATCTTTTTCTGAAGAATTTGCTATGAGAGCTTTTAAACTATCAATTTTTTGAATGTTTTGAGCACTACCTTGTGAGTTTAAAATCAAGAATAATCCAAAAGATAGAAATATTTTAAACAGGAAATGTATTGTGTAATCTTGCATATTTATCAATATGTCAACAGAATGATTTAGCATTTTAATATTCAAACTTACTAGAAATTTCTTATATTTTATAAATTAAAACTATTATATTTATGGACTTAGAAATAAAACCCAATCCTAGAACGATTTTTTTCCGTAACATTCATTTTTTTTTAATCTTTTTGCTATTTTTAATTTAATTTTAAAGAAAAATATAATAATTACCCAATGACCTTGTACGAAACTCCCTACTTAAAGATTGATTTAGATGATACATTGCCTGGCTTGCTTATTACTTGGACGGGCTATACTTCTAGTGAGCATTTTCGCTCAGGAATAGATAAAATTGTAGAATTAATGGAGGTACATAAAATAACTAAAACTATCACAGATGTAACCGAACATCTTGTAATAGGAATGGAAGACCAAGAGTATGCGGTTCAGATTTCTACTCGATTTTCTAAAGAAAAATGGGCAGTTATTCGTGCCATTATCACACCTAAGGATGTATTTGCTCGCTTTGGTATCAAACAAGTGAGCCAAGCAGTGAAGGGACAAACAGAGCAAAACAGGAGATTTTTTAATAATCTAGAAGACGCAAAAACTTGGACAATAATGCAACTTTAAGCAATAGATGAAGTAACTAAAAGATTGAAAAAACGGATGTAAGGAAGAGATTAATTATAAGCTATTTAGTTATCAGGATGTAATTAACTGGTAATAAGCATCTTGCCAAAATTAAATTATCACTTTATTTTTTTTACGTTCCTAAGGCAATTTCATAGTGAGTGTTTTTAAATTAAAAATTTATTTGAGATTGAGTTTATTGCACTAATTCATTGGTATAAAGATTTTGCTCTAGTATTTGGCTATTTTCTATTTTATTCTGGACTAGCCATTCTAAGAAACTTTGTACTCTTTCGGGCTTCATTTTGCCACAAGAATCACTATCACCAAAAAAGGGAGCAGTAAATTTGAGCGTATCCATAATGTTGATATTTTTTTGGTCTTCATCAGTCAAATAAATTTTTAAAATATCTACTGCTTTTTGAGGATGCTCGGTAGCATAAAGATAACCCTTTTTTGTGGATTCTACAAAGGCTGTATGTTCCGTTTTGCAAGCATTTAAGCTAGTTTTTTTGGTCAAAATAACAGGTGAATAACCATAAGGAATACCAAAATCAGAGAGTGAAAATGTGTTGAGTTCGATGTTTTTAGATTTTGCTTCTATCCCTTCCCAATTATTAAAAATCCAAGTAGCATCCGCTTCGTCTTCTAGCAAAGTATTCCATATTCCTAGTTTCTCTGGATACTGAATATTAATACTGCCTTCACCACCATCATTTTTGACCATTTGTATCACTATGTGGTCTTCGTAGCGGGCTTTGTAAGAAGCATACATTTTATTGTCTAAGAGTTTGGGTCTGTCAATGCCAGATGATTTTAAAGTAGCAATACTGCTCACATCTTCTTGCAAAATAGCAAATACAGCGATGGCATCTACTACATTCTTTTTATTGTTAAGACTGATAACCGTTTCAAATGGTGCAATGGAAAAGTCTGCAATGCCTCGCTCTAGCTTTTTTCCTGGGGTCATTTGATAGTTATCATCTAGTGGACTGATAATCTCAACATTGAGACCTTTTTCTTTATAAAATCCCAGCTCTTGGGCAATAAATATCCCGATATGATTGATATTGGGTGTCCAGTCTAATGCGATACTGATTGTTTTTAAGTTGTTTTCCATGTTCTCTGAAATTTATTGTTGTATGCAGGTTTTATGAAATCACCAAAAATCTAAGCCTACTTTTATAGATAAAACAGATTATGATTGTGAGTGTTCTAAACTAGATGTTTTCTGAATGTCTCTGAGGACTGACTTTACCATGTTTAGTTTAGATAATTTTCCATCGGACAAAAGCTTAATATTGCCATGTTCTCTTAAATTTAGCGTCTTAAAAATCTCCTTAGCATTGTATTCCTCTTTACTAAGTTCAGCTACTTGGGAATAAAATTTTTCTAAGTAAAGAAGTTTCTTCCTTAATTTTTCCTTTCCAGATGTAAACTGTGGATTATGACTACAAAACAACACCTCAAAATCTAACTTAAGCACTCTCTTGATAGAGTTAATTTGCTCTGAAATACTTTCATCTTCTAAGAAATATCCGATATAAGAATTGAGGTATAAATCTGCTGAGAATAGCCATTTTTTGCGAGGCTCAAAAAGAGCAAGCATATCAGGGGCATGTCCAGGAATAGGAATAATTTCAAACTCAAATTGATTGGTTTTGATAGTGCCTGATATTGGAATCAAGCCTTGGAAGGCAGGACGGTTGCCCCAAGTGAGTTTTTGAGCAAAGCTAATCTTTGGTGGGTTTTTCATGAGTTCACAGCACAAAGCTGAGGCATAGATAGGGCATTTAAAATGAGGATGAAGCAGGTCTAAATTACCTGAATGATCTTCGTGAAAGTGAGTAATAAATAGTTGATTGACAAGCAGAGATTTAACTTTTTGTGTTATTTGTCTTCTCATCAGACTATGACCAGTATCTATCATCAGGCCATCTACATAATAGATGTGTGAAAATAAATTAGGCTTTCCAAATAGGTTGTACCCAAACTTATAGCCCTTTACCTCCTCATATTCAAACTCTTCTGATATAATCATTTGCTAAGATTTACAGATTATCAATATAGTATCCGACACTTTTATTTAAAGATTCTATCAGTTCTTCATCCATATATTGATAGTCATCAGGGATGTCTAAGGCGATGATTTCTTTGTCAGTTTGATCAAACTCAAAGTTTTTTAAAATTTTAGTTTTATGTTTTTTCTCCATCACAAATATCAAATCTGCCCAGTAAAGCATTTCTTGATTTAATCTTATCCTAGCCGACTTTTCAGTGCCTGCCGATTTGATTTGATGATTGCCATTGTCTTTAAAGATGGTTTCGGCAGTTCTGCTTCTCCATTTATTTTGACTACATACAAAGAGTATTTTCATCTGTAATTTGAATGTTTGGTTAATTACCTCTCATAAATTATGGTTTTTCGGCGTTGATAGTAATCGGGATAGAAGTTTGGCTACCATATAGTTTGATTTCTTGTATATCGGCAGGCATACTCATTCCGTGGGAGACGATTGCATCTTTGACATTAGAGACCACATCACTTTTTATTTTGTATGCTCTTTTGCGATACTCGAGTGTTTCTATCCAAAAGAAAACTTCCATGTTTACTGTGCTAGTAGCAAGCTCCTGTGCGACTACAAATATCTCGTGTTCCTCATCTCCTAATACGACACCTTTTGTAGCTTTTACTGCCTCCAAGATAACAGCTTCCACAGCTTCTATAATCTCCTCATAAGCTATCCCAACTGTAAAATTAAGCCTAAAAAAGCCATCTTCTGTATAATTAAATACAGCTTTTTTGATGACATCACTATTGGGGATATAGACATCTCTGCCATCAAAGGTTTTGAGTTTTGTATATCTAAACTCCATGGTCTTCACTTTCCCGAAAATATCACCGATTTTGATGGTATCATTTACATTAAAAGGTCTATTAAATGAAAGAATTACACCAGAAATAAAGTTTTCACCAATGTCTTTGAATGCAAAGCCTACAATAATGGCAGAAGCCCCAGCACCTGTAAGCAGCGTATTGGCTATGCTGCTAAGCCCCATGGTCTTTAATGCAAACATCAATATGAGGATAATCAGACCAATTCTGACTGTTCTGGTTAAGAAATTAGTCATTATAGGGTCCATAGTCTTCCTAGCGACTGTCTTTCTAAAAACATTGGACAAAAAATTGGCAAATAAAAATCCAATTGCCACTATCAAAATGGCAGCAATGATGTTGGGGACTTGACTTATGAAATCATTCCAACTGGCTATAAAGGAATCTTTAATTTTTTGTATTGCTTCCATTGTGTATCTGTTTTTTAATATTTCAAGTATTTTTCTGAAAAGGTGCATTCTCATATCTTTCTTTCAGGTCAGCATAATCATGTGAGTTTTGAAAGGATGATTTCCCTGTTTCTAAGACCATTTTTAAGTGTTTTTGCACAGCTTCTCTTTGTTCTGTATTTCTTGTGAAGTCGAGTATTCTGCCCAGCGATTCCATCAATCTGATGATGACAGAGGGGCTTTGAGCTCCAAACTGCCTTATCTGATGAAATGCCGCACCTAGCATTCCACTGAAAGTAAGTGCTTCTGCTACTATTCTTACTACATCCTCAGAATCTTCTACAAACTGAGGGGGAAATTTTACAGTAGTTAGCTTACACATCACTGACGAAAGATAATCAATACAGGCAATGGCAGTGAATGGATCATTGATTCCCGGTGAAAGTGCTTTACAGGCAATCTCCACGATTTGATTAACAGCAAACTCAGCATCTTGAAAGGCTATTTTATCATTGGCAGTAACAAAGAGGTCTCTTATTTTTTTGATAACTGAATCTTCTATCTCTTCTTCGGAGTAAATTCCTGCCATTATTTCATCTTTTATGATATATTCTCCTGGCTTAAAATGTATGATAATCAACAGGTTATATTCCTTTGCTAGTTCTAACAGAGGCTTATAATCAATGAATTGAAGGTATCCGCTAGAAGGGTTAGCAATTTTTGATTTTACTTTAAGTTGTAATTTGATTTTAGCTACTATGCTATGATACTCTTTCTCTTGAGTATTATCCTCAAGGTCGCTAGAAAAAGCCTTTTCAATATCTTTTTCTAATTCACGATTAATAGATTTGATGATTTGGCTTGGCTGAATACTCATGCTGACATCATGTATAAACAAAATAAGGTAAATAACGCAGATGAAAGTAAGTATGATAGCAAATAAAACAGAAAATGTAGGCACGAATGAGATTAGTTCATTGTCTTTTACTGAGTTTAAGATGATAAGACAATAGATATAAGTAGAAAGATAAATGCCTAATACAGTCTGATTAAGGCGATTGTGCATAAAATTCCTTAACAATCTAGGGCCAAACTGGGAGGAGGCAAGCGTCAGCACTACCAAAGTGATAGAAAAAACAGTACCTGCTATCCCAATCATAGCTCCACTAATCACTGACAATACAGTACGTGCAGAACCAGCACTTCCAGTAAAGAAATACTGGAGTAAGCCACTCGGCTTAAACTCAATGCTCGTATCAAGATAAAGCAATAGTACAGAGAGTAAGATTCCCCCCAAAGTGATTATTAATGGAACAAACCAAAAGCTTGACTGGATTATTTCTATATGATAGATTATTTTTTTCAATGTAAGTGTGATTCTAAAAAAGTGATAGACAAATTTTTACAAAAGCTATAAGAAAAGTATCGTCTATCTCAAAGATAAGATTTCTAGTTTGAAATAAAAATACTTTGGTAAGCATTTTCAATTGATTAAATCTAACCTAGCTGTATAAAATGGCATGAAATAACTCTTAAAAATCATCAGTTTTCACTTGTTTTATAGCTAGAAAATCTTCTCTTTGAGTAAAATAGGTTAAGCCTAAGACCAACAGTATTATAATCTTGGATTCTATGAATAATTCTCTTGTTATTTTTTACTAAATTAGCAAAAAATAGCAACTTACTTAATCTATAATAAAGAATTAGTATTATCCAAATTTGGTATAGATATGATAAAAAACTTAAAAGTCGATAACTTCAAATCTTTAAGATCCATAGATTTAGAACTTAGAAACTTGAATCTACTTACAGGCTTAAACGGTTCGGGTAAAAGTTCTTTGATACAGGTTTTACTTTTATTGAGACAGAGTAAAGAAGAAGTTTCTGGTGATTACTTAGATAATTTATATTTAAAAGGGAATCTTATATTTGCTGGTGTAGTTCAAGATATTATATATAGTGAGTATCATAAAACGCCAAAAAATGTACGTATTACAATTGAATTACTTTTTAGTAAAGAGAAGGATTATTTAAAAATTCATTCAGATTTTATAATGGATTTGAATAAAGAATCTTTAAATATTTCAAATGTACATGAAGAATCTAACTTAAGAATAGGCTGGCTTTCTAAACATTCACTTTTTAACAATCTTGGATTCAACAAAAAAAGCAAAAGCATATTTTACCATGCTTGTGCTTTTAGAGATAAAGAACAGATGCTAGCCCAGAGTAGAGCCTCCATCTACGATGATAGTCTGTCCAGTGATGAAACTTGCCTCATCAGAGCATAAGAAGAAAGCAGCATTGGCGATGTCCTCTGGCTTACCGATTCTGCGGACAGGAATACGGTTTTTGAGTTGGGCAATCATCTCCTCAGGTACGGTCGCAAGCATATCAGTCTCAATAGCTCCTGGTGCAATGGCGTTTACATTAATGTTGTGTTTGCCTAGTTCACGCCCCCAAGTTTTGGTCATTCCTACCACACCAGCTTTGGCAGCTACATAGTTAGTCTGTCCAAAATTACCAAAAATGCCTACTACAGAAGATAGGTTTACAATTTTACCATAGTTTTTCTCTACCATGTAAGGAATAATCCCTTTTGCACAAGTAAACACGCCCGTAAGATTGACATTGATGACTTGATCCCACTGATCAACGCTCATTTTTAAGAAAGAAGCATCACGCACAATGCCTGCATTGTTAATCAAAATATCAATCTGTCCGTGCTTCTCCACGATGGCTTTAGCGGCAGCTTCCACAGAGTCTAGTTTCGTGATATCCACATCTCCCATCACTTCTACCTTTAAGCCTTGGGCTTTGAGGGTATGTGCTACGGTCTCTGCTTTTTCCTTCTGTACGTCCCATATAATGACCGTAGCCCCGTTTTTGGCAAATTTCTCTACTACTCCCTTACCGATTCCTTGTGCTCCACCCGTAACGATAGCTACTTTGTTTTCTAATGTTTTCATAAGTTTAATTATTAATAATCTAAAAATTCTTTCTGTAAATCTAGTCAAAACTCAGTTTGTATAAAACAAAGAACTAGAAAGTAACAAAAATAAGCTAATGACCATAAAAATATTCTACAAAATCTCAAAATTGGAATATTTATCATAAAAAAAATCAAATTTGGGAATCTCTATCATCTAAAAATATACTTTTTAGATGAAATAATATTTCTTTTTGTTGATTCACTTCTAAATCTTGGTAGATATTATCATTTGGAAACTTACTTAAAACTTTACTAATCAATGTGTTATGATTATTGATGATAAACATGGTTTCTTTATGATGCCTGAGTAGATGACCCAAAAAAGAAATAATAGGTTGTATTTTGGCTTTTTCTTTGTTTTGAATAACCACAACTACTCCTACAAACTGATTTAGTAGGTCTTGTATGCTAGAGATAATCCATGATTCTGAGTAGTTATCAAAGTCAAGTAGCACAAATTCTTTATTTTCTGTTACAAAAGAAGAAAAAAGGGCTTTTTGATTGTATTGATAGTTTTGGGCTAAGTTCTTACTCTCATCTTCTGAGAGAATAGCGATATAGATAAGTGCAATTTGCATAAAATAGAGTTTGATGATACTTGAGGATAGTATTGAGCATAAATTTGTAAAAAGAGAATTTTTGACTGAAATTAGGTTAAAAAAAATAAAAACGAACGAATAGGTTTACTTTTGTTGGATTATTACGTCAATCTAATGTGCTTGATTTTAACCAAGAGTCAAATATAAAAATCTATTTAGTATTTTTGATTGTCTTAAGTAATATTGAAACTTTATAACAATACCAAATTATAAATATTATGAGAAGTAAAAAATCGGAAAGCCTAGCACTCCAATATGGAGAAAAAGCCATCAAGGTGAACAGTAAAAATAGCTTTGCTTACAGCACACTTGCTGAGACGTATGCACTCATGGGTGATGATGAGAATTTTTATAAAAATGCAGAACTTGCACTTAAATATGGTTTTCCTGTTTGGGAACAGCTTGATGATATTCCTTATGAAAAATATGCAAGTCAAGATCGATTTGTGGCTCTGCTAAAACGATACAGAGGTTAATATGAATAAATTTTACTTTTACCCAAGATATCACAGACAAGACATAGACCTTTTAAAATATTGATTATCAGTAATTTATATTGCTGATAATTAAGTATTACTCTTTGTATGGTAATCTCTTTAAAACAAAACTATTCCTATAATCAATAACTCATAACTATTTATTATTTTCTCCCAAAATCAGCAGGAATTTCTCCCCAGTTTTCAGTATCCCATTTCTTGATAGCAATACTCCACTCGTTATTTTCTAACCATTTTTCGGCACGCTGTATGTGTTCATAGAGTGTTTCGTTATTGGCATTGGGCTCTAATTTTGTTTTACACTTCTTAAGTTTAATCCAGTTCATAGCTATCTTAGAATCAGAATAAAGCTCTATATATTTTAAATCATTTTTTTGGATAAATGCCAGTCCATGCACGATTGCCAAAAACTCCCCTATATTATTTGTTCCTTGCCGATACGCCATATGAAAAATCTCTTTTCCAGACTGTAACTCTACCCCACGGTATTCCATTCTTCCAGGATTGCCACTGCAGGCAGCATCTACACAGAGTGCATAGCTAACGGGGATAGGCTTAGTAGGATTGCTTGATTTCTGAATGCTTTTATCTTTTGATTTGAGAGGTGCAAGATCATAGCCTGCATCATAAGCAGCTTGTGCCAACTGTTTACTGGTATAAGATTTATATTTTGCTCCCTGAAATCCATCTACCTGAGTCTTGCATTGTGCCCAATCACTATAAACGCCTGGCATTCTTCCTTGCCAGACTACATAAAACTTGTTCTTTTTAGCCATTGATTAGATGTATTCATCTATTTAATTTTATTAAAATAATACTTAGAAAAACTTTTAATATTTTTCTTTTTTTGATTTTAAGTAATTGGTCAAAATTAATTTATACTTTAATCTTGTCATAAAAAACTGATTATCAAAACTTATTAAGGCTACTCATCACTCACATCACTCATAATTCATCACTTAATGCTTCTGTTTCTGATATTCCATTAGATTTCTACGCATAGGAGAGTGATGCGTATGGTTTTTATAAATCAACAGCCAATCAATGAGTTTATACTTCCCTGTTTCTTCGTGCGTAAGTTCATAGTCAAAGATGTCTTTGTCAATGGCTTTAAGCAAGTTATAATTAGCTTTTCTAAGTAAGGTAAATATACTCAGAGTATCTTCCCAAGTTTGGTGTTGGTAAGGGAGGTGCTTATTCCATTTATCCTGGTTCCAAGCCAAAATAGTACTATCAGGCTCTGCAACGAATCTTCTAAGCCTTACATACGCATTTGCTTCGCAGTCCGCAATATGATTTAGCTGCTCTCTGATAGACCAAGTCTGTGGGCTAGGCTTAAAGTTAAAGGTTTCTTCAAAAATCTCATGCATGAATGTTGAAATCAATGTAATGCCTTCTTTGTATTCTTCTATGAATGAATCTATTTGTGTTTCCGTAAAATCATTGCTTAGATAGCGTTCCATTTTACAATTACTTCGGGCATATTTATGATTATCAAAAGGAATCTCAGTAAACCCATACTTAAGATAAAGCAAAAAAGCAGGTCTGAGTTTGATAGGTTCTGTAAAAAGCTCTATTCGCTTGATATCGAGTTCTTTTGTTTTTTTTATGGCAGCATCCATGAGTGCTTTTCCAATTCCTTTCCCTCTATAAGCCGTGTTGACAGCCATTTTAGTAAGTTCTACAGAGTCATTTTCTGGTAATAAAGCAACTACTCCCACAGCCTCACCATTATATTCTGCTACTAGAATTTCCCCTTTTTTATCCAAAATAGTGCTTTGAGGAGAAGAAAGCACTTCTTCATCAATGGACTCTACTTTATAGTGTTCTTTGAGCCATTGAGTATTCAATTCATAAAAAGCCGCCGCATGAGACGCTTTAAAATCGACTATTTCTAGTGTATCCATGATTTATTTGAGTAAGGATTCTTTTTAGAGAATTAAAATTTAATCTACAAATCTATGATATTTGTGTTTTTGACTAAGTGTTATAGAATAGAAATCTGCTCCAGAAGTTTATCTTTATAGGTCTTTCCGATGGGAAGATATTCTTTCCCAATCAGTACATTGTTATCTTCAAAGGCATTTATTTTATCTATGGCTACCACATAAGAGCGATGAATACGAATAAATTGCTGAGAAGGAAGGCTGTTTTCTAAAGCTTTGAGTGTATGGCTTAGCACAAACTGACCCTGTGCAGTATGTAGGATACAGTAAATATCACGGGCTTCAATCCAAAGTACTTCATTTAGATTTAGTTTTTCCAAACGGTTTTTATTTTTGACGAAGATAGTTTGATTTTTAGTGCTTTGGGGGTCATTCTCTGTTTTTGGCTTAGGCTTTTTATGGCTTTTGTAGAGTACTATCTCAAGCATTGCTTTAAGTTCATCTTCTCTAAAAGGCTTTACTAGATAACCATCTGGCTCCGTCAGTGCAGCACGACTAAGGGTAGCAGTATCTACTTTGGCAGTCAGATAGACAAAAGGTATTTGGTATTCAGTCTTGAGTTTGGGAGCAATATCTACTCCATCCAAATCACCTGCAAGATCTATATCAAGCAGTACCAAATCTGTAGGAAACTCATCAAGAGCCTCAAGTAAATCTTCGGCTTGGTGCAATACAGGATGCGTTTGATAGCCTAGCTTTTCAAGGGTTAATTTTAACTCATGTGCAATCACAAAATCATCTTCTACTATCATTAAATACGTATCTTTGTGCATAAATCATTCTATTTTTGAGTTGAAAGTATTAAATTACACTTTCTTGGAGTTTAAAGCAAATACAATTTTTAAATTCTAAAAAATCTTCTTTTCAGGAATGAAAAAGACCTGCGATTTTGCAGATTTGGTTAAAAAAAGTCTATTATCAGAATATAAAATTGCTCATAAAAATTGGTTTTTCCATTCAAAAAGTAAAAAATAATCTCAGTAGAGTTATACTTTCGAAGACCTTATTCTTGGTCATCTTAACTCTGAGCGAGATAGGTGTATCTTTGCACACAGCTCAAGCACAGGAGGGTTTGCCATGGGAGTATCAAAGCCATTCTAAAAGTATTCCCACAGAGTGGATTTCTATTTTGCCCCAAGAGTTAGCAATAGAAAGCCTACAAACTCAGCCCTTTATTCCAATTCAAAAGTTTGTAAAGAAGCTAAAAGTAAATCAAACTTATTGGCTTAAAATAGCTATTCCTAAAATACCAGAGGCGTTTTTTATTGGACTAGATAACTGGTCTGAGATTGAGATATACCAGCAAGTGTCTTCTGATAAACTTGAATCTATAGGTAAATCAGGTCATTTCGTGGCTGTTTCGGAGCGAATCTTCCCTCGCCATGAGTTTATTGGGCCTTTGAATCCTTCATCACAAAACACACAAGTTTTTTATATCAAGGTGATGCAGAGAATGGATTTTTATCTGCCCAAGAAGATACAAGTCAGTCTTTGGTCAGAAGCAAAAGTAGAGATGCGTGAGCGAGATAGGTTGTTTCATCAAGGTATTTTTTTGGGGATTATCTTTGTGATGGCATTGTATAATTTTTTGATTTATCTCTCTGTGCGAGACATCAGTTTTCTGTATTATGTCTGGTCCATAATAGGAGTAGGGCTGTATTTTATGTTTTATGAAGGCTTTCTTTTAGAATTAGTTTGGGTGAAATATCCTGTCTGGAATGCCTACAGTTTTGCTTTTATCGTGCCTTTTACACGGATGGCTTGGGTACTATTTACACAATCATACCTCAATATGCGTCAGCTCTTACCTCGCTGGCATAGGTTTTTAAACTTGCTTATTCTCTTATACAGTGTTCCGATTTTGACTGGCTTGCTCACTTGGCTTACTCCCTTAGACCTAAGTATATTGACTGTCAATTGGATAGGTGCTATGGGTATTGTAGTGCTGAGCATGATGCTTGCGATGGGTTATATGTCTTGGAAAAAAGGTTTTGCTCCTGCTCGGTATTTTTTATTGGCAAATTTATTTTTTAGCCTAGGTTCTATTTTATTTATTCTTAGAGAGATAAACTTGATAGCAGATACTTCTCTGACGAGGTATAGCGTACAGTTTGGAGTGATTTTACAAGTATTGCTTTTTTCGCTTGGTTTGGCAGACAGACTGAACAAAGCCCGTGAAGAAGTTGCATTGAAAGAACTTGAAAAAGAGAAACTTGCCCGTGACCAACAAGCCGAAAGACAAAAACTGATAGAAGCACAGAAAGTAACCCTCGAGCAAGAAGTAGCTCTTCAGACTGCTGATCTCAAAGAAAAAACGACCGAACTAGAAACCATTATTGAGAAACTTCGCTATTCGGAGCAGAAATTAAAATCACTCAATGACCTGAAAGATAAGTTTTTTTCTATCATCTCTCATGATTTAAAAAGCCCTATAGCCACGCTTCATTCCTTTCTGAATATTTTAATCAACTACTCTGATAAAATTAGTCCAGAAGAATTTCAAAAACTCTCCTCTAAAACCCAAAAATCAGTAGAAAGCCTTTCACTTTTGTTGGACAATCTTTTGCAATGGGCGATGACACAGATGGAGCAAGTCCGATTTCAACCTGAGGAAATCTCTATCGAGCAGATTCTCCAAGACAATATAGAACTGCTTCTGGTAAGTGCCGAAAGCAAGCAAATAATAATTCAAACTGATTTTCCTGAAAATGCCACCGTCAAAGCAGACAAAAACATGCTTAGTTTTATACTACGCAATCTCCTCAACAATGCCCTTAAGTTTACTCCTTCTGGAGGAAATATTCGCATACAAGTAAGGCGAGAAACTAATCATTGGCTGATGTTCGAGGTGATAGATAATGGAATTGGGATGGAGGAAAGTCAGCTCCGTTTGTTATTTGCAGAGCATGAAGTCTTTACTACCAAAGGTACAGCAGGTGAAAAGGGGACAGGCTTAGGCTTGTTACTTTGTAAAGAGTTTGTAGAAAAAAATGGAGGAGAAATCTCTGTCCAAAGCCAAACGGGCAAAGGGACTATTTTCAGTTTTAAGCTTCCAGAGGCTTAAGGTTATTTAAAAAGTAAGATTTTGTTCCGTAATTGGTGTTAAGAAATGGCTTTTTAATTTAGTTTTAACACAGGTTCTTGATTAAGTCATTTTGATGCCAACCACTTTTCTGAATCATCTAATCATGAACTTCGTTACTTTTTGATTTTCAATTATTTATGTCAATTTTTTATTTGAGAATCTTAGAATGATAAGCTTTGCTGCCTCATACAGGAGCTTTTCGTAAGCAATTCCCTATGTTTTCTATGTGCATATATGGTTATAAAAAAAGTAAAGTGTTGATAACCAGTGTGTAACAGCTCATGAAATAAACACGAAGCTTTGGACTCGATTTGTTGGTGTAAATGACTGTAAACTGCCTCTCATCTCTTTATTAACCTCTCAATAGTCATTTCTAAACGCCAAAAATGGGACAGAGATTATGAAGGTCAAAAAGGATTATCAGAATTTTATTCTTTATTTGAGTTTAAATGATTCTTAAAGCTTGCTCTTAGCGAAACGCTAAAAGCAGTTTGCGGATTAATTAAAAACGCAATAAAAAGTAAAACTAGCTAGCAGAAGTTGTGCTAATTTGCTCCATTCTAATACTATTTAATCGTAAAACTTTTTTAAAACTTGAATGTGCGAAATATAACTTACCTATAATTTTTTTATAAAATTTTGATTATCAAGTATTTATCATCCAACTTTATTTGTTTTAAATAAGATACAAAACCATCATTCAAAACTTTTCACCTCATCTTTTGTAATTTAGGGGCAACAGTTGCTACCAAAAGGATAATAATTTTATAGTAAAGCTTTAATTTTATAATAATTTTATTTTATTTTGAGCAACTAAATATTTATTTACAACCAATAAACTTAATACCATGTACAAACACATTCAAATATTTTTAGGTTTTATTTGCTTTTTGTTCCTTGGCTCAGGGTTAATGGCTCAAAACGTAGATCTTGAGCAACCTATTCCACTTGATAAACAGGTGAAAGTAGGCAAACTTGAAAATGGATTGACTTATTATATACGTCAGAATCCTAAACCAGAAAAAAGAGTAGAACTAAGACTTGCTATCAATGCAGGTGCAATGCAAGAAGATGATGACCAGTTAGGCTTGGCTCATTTTACAGAACACATGCTCTTTAATGGCACTAAAAACTTTGCTAAAAATGATTTAGTAAGTTATTTACAGTCTGTAGGAGTAAAATTTGGAGCAGATTTGAATGCTTACACTAGCTTTGATGAGACCGTCTATATGCTTCCGATTCCTTCTGATGATGCTGTAATCTTAGAAAAAGGTTTTCAGATTTTAGAAGATTGGGCTCATTTAGCTTCTTTTGATAATGCAGAGATTGACAAAGAACGTGGCGTAGTGATAGAAGAATGGCGTACTGGACGCGGTGCTGGTCAGAGAATGCGTGATCAGTATTTCCCCAAGCTATTAAAAGGTTCTAGATACGTAGATCGTCTTCCTATTGGTAAAAAAGAAATCTTAGAGTCCTTTGAGTACGAAACCATTAAAAGATTTTATAAAGATTGGTATCGTCCTGATTTGATGGCAGTAATAGTCGTAGGAGATATAGATGTCAATGAAATGGAGCAAAAAATAAAAGCTCACTTCGGTAATCTAAAGCCTGTAGCCAATCCTCGCCCTAAAGAATTATATGAAGTTCCTGACCACAAAGAAACGCTTATCAGTATTGCTACTGACAAAGAAGCTCCTTTTACTCAGGTTCAAGTCTATTACAAGCACCCTAAAAAAGAAACTAAAACTGTAGGCGATTATCGTGAGAGCCTCGAGGCTAGTTTATATTCTTCTATGCTAGGAGATCGCTATCAAGAACTAACGCTACAAGCTAATCCTCCTTTCTTAGGAGCAGGGGCAGGCTACGGTGGGTTTTTACGCACCAAAGATGCCTATTTTACGAGTGCAAGTGTAAGCGAGGATGGAATCATGAGCGGATTAAAAGCTGCTCTAGCAGAAAACAAAAGAGTATTAGAACATGGCTTCACAGAGTCTGAGCTTGACCGTGCTAAGAAAAGCCTCCTTAATCAATACGAAAGCCAATACAATGAGCGTAACAAAACAGGTTCTGACCGCCTAGTATCTAGCTATGTAGATACTTTCTTAGAAGGTGAGCCTGAGCCAGGCATAGAATGGGAATATGACATGGTTCAAAAACTACTGCCTACCATTGGTATAAAAGATATTAATGAACTTCCTAAAAAATGGATTACTAAAGAAAATCGTGTAGTTATCATCACTGCTCCTGACAAAGAAGGTGTAAAAATCCCTACTGAATCAGAAATCTCAAAAATACTGGATGAAGTAGATAACATGGAAGTAGAGGCGTATGAAGATAAAGTAATAGATGAGCCCTTGATGGCAGAAATGCCAACAGCAGGTAAAGTAACAGCTGAGAAATCCCTGACTGCTGTAGGTGCTACTGAGCTTATACTTTCTAATGGCGTAAAAGTAGTTTTAAAACCTACTGATTATAAAGATGATGAGATTTTAATGACTGCTTTTAGCTTTGGTGGACATTCACTTGTAGCTGATGGAGATTATCAATCTGCTAGCAATGCAAGTGATATTGTCAATGAAAGTGGTATCCGTGAGTTTTCTTCTACAGATTTACAAAAGCTTTTAACAGGTAAAACCGTTGATGTATCCCCTTATATCAGTGAAGTAAGTGAAGGTTTTAATGGAAGTGCTTCTCCTAAAGATTTGGAGACGATGCTTCAGTTAGTCAATCTATACTTTACAGCTCCTCGCTTAGATAAGACTGCTTTTGAATCTTATGTAACCAAGCAAAAATCTTTCTTAAAAAACATCATGAAAAATCCTCAATTTGCTTTCTTAGATAAGCAAATAAACGTTATGACTCAAAATCACCCTCGTGGTGGTGGGATTCCTAAGCCAGAAGATTTTGATAAGATAGACCTAGACCGTGCTTTCAAGATTTATCAAGAGCGTTTTGCAGATGCAAGTGATTTTACCTTTGTAATGATTGGTAACTTCGAAACCGATAAAATCAAGCCTTGGTTAGAAACTTATCTAGGTAGCTTGCCTTCTACCAATCGCAAAGAAACCTTCCGTGATTTGGGTGTGCGTACTCCTGAGGGAATGGTCAAAGAGAAATTTGAGCAAGGAAAAGACCCTAAGAGTCAAGTAATGATTTCGTTTAATGGTGAATTCAAAAAGAACGAAGAGCGTTATTTGATGCGTTCACTTGCCGAAGTACTTACTATCAAATTGATAGAGAATCTTCGTGAAGAAAAAGGGGGTGTCTATGGTACTCGTGCTTCTGCTAGTACTTCTCTCTATCCTTACAAAAGCTACGGATTGAGTGTGAACTTTACTTGTGCCCCTGAAAACGTACAAGAATTAATGGCTGCCGTGTATGAAGAGATAGAAAAAGTGCAAAAAAACGGGCCTACCGAAGAAGATTTGAATAAAATCAAAGAAGCTCAACGCAAAGACGTAGAGAAAAATGAGAAAGAAAATCGTTTTTGGCTCAATGGTTTGAGAAGTGTGTATTATGAAGGTGGAGATATAGCTAAACTGACCAGCCAAGCTCAACTTGCACGAATAGATAAACTTTCAGGCAAATCACTTAAAAAAATAGCCAAGAAGTATTTAGATATGAGTAATCATATTACATTGGTCATGGATCCTGAGCCAACCACAGAAGAAACTGGAAGTAGCGAGAAAGTGCAAGCCACTGAGCAAAGTGCACAAGCTAATGAGGTAAGCAAAGAGGATATGATGAAAGACATGACTGCCGAGAAGGTCATCAATAAATACATAGAGGCTATCGGTGGAGAAGCTAAGTTGAAAACTGTTAAAGGAATCAGTCGTTCGGCTAAAGTGGAGGTAATGGGTATGGAAATAGGCATGGAAGTAGCCCAAGAAATGCCTGGTAAGACTTTCTTAACCCAAAATATGATGGGTCAAGAAGTAATGAAAATGGTTATAAATGGAGAAAAAGCTGTAGTAACTACCCCACAAGGTGAAAATACGGTAGAAGGTAAAGAGGCATTAAAAATGAGCAATCCTGGTATTTTTCCTGAGATGTATTATCTTGATACTGAGAATTTTACTGTTAAGCTCGATGGAGTAGAGATGATAGATGGAAAACCTGCTTATAAATTAACTGTAAATGACCCTATGAGAGAAGCCGAGATTACTAACTGGTTTAGCGCTGAAACAGGACTCATGATTAAAAATGATAACGTACAAGCTACAAGTACTATCACAGAATATGAAACCATAGATGGAATCAAATTCCCTAAAGTGATGAAAGTATTTCAAAAAGCTCAAAATATGGAAATGATTATGACTTTTGATGATACTAAGTTAAATCCTACCTTTGAAGCAGATAAGTTTAAAGTAGATTAATTTAAGTGATGAATTGTCTTGGTAAGACTTTGATAATCAATTTTTTGTAACAAGATTAAAGTGCAAACTAATTTTGGTCATCTACTTATAGTTAATATTTTCTGATTTTTTAAGAAGAGGCAAGCCATTATGGTTTGTCTCTTTTTGTTTTTGGCTAAATTTACGCCCTTGACTGTGTTTTCACTGAGACTTTTTAAAACAAAACCAATATGCAATTCAAGACAGAAATTAACTTAGAAAAAGCCAATACACTTATCACTGAATCTCAACCACAAGTCTGGATTGGGTCTTGCTTTGCTGAGTCTATGGGCAATAGACTACTAGAAGCAAAATTTCCAGTTCTGGTCAATCCCTTCGGGACAGTTTTTAACCCTATCTCCCTTTTTAAGCAGTTAATTTCAGCATTAGAAGATAAAAATGTAACTGAATGTAAATTTTTACAATACGAATTTTTACACTATCATTTTGACTTTCACTCTGAGTTGAGAGCTAAGACACAAATTGATTTGAGGAATCATCTATTAGAATTGAAGGCAAAGGTAAAAACACAACTCCTTGAAAGTAAGTACTTGGTCATCACATTTGGGACGGCTTATGCTTACTATCTCAATACTTCAGGAGAAATCGTAGCCAATTGTCACAAACAGCCAGCCTCTCAGTTTACTAAGAAGCTATTAAGTGTAGAAGCTATTCTAGAAGGGTTTTCAAAATTATACCAATCACTCCAAAAGCATTGTCCTCAACTTGAAATATTACTTACAGTCAGTCCAGTAAGGCATTTAAAAGATACTTTGCTTTTAAATTCTGTCAGTAAATCTACTCTCAGACTAGCTACTCATCAGATTTGTGAGCAGTTTGAGAATGTGTCTTATTTCCCTGCTTATGAGTTTTTGTTAGATGATTTGCGTGATTACAGATTCTATGAGAGTGATATGCTTCACCCTAGCCATCAAGCACAAGAATATATTTGGCAAAAATTTCAAGAGAGTCTTTTAACTGATTCTGCCCAACACTGGCTGAAAGAATGGAAAGGAATTAGTCTCGCCCTCAATCACCGCCCTTTTAATCCTGAGTCAGAGGCACATCAAAAATTCTTGAAAAACACCTTACAAAAAATCCAAGCACATCATCCAAAATTCAATTTAGGAGCAGAGATTGAGTATATTCAGAGCCAAATTATTTCATAATAAGTGATGAGCTACAAATAATTAGTAATAGTTTAAAAATAAAATGGACATTTATTTTGACCAAAATGCTCATTATCAATAACTTAATAACCCAATAATTAATAACTTATAATTTATCTCTTACTTACTGTCTTTCTTGTTTAATCTTAGGGAATAGGATAATTTTGCCTTTGAGTAGTTCTTTCAAAATAAAATGCTCATTATCAGATAATTAATAACTCATCATTCATAACTACTTACCATCAAAACCTTGAAAAATGTATCATTTCCTAAAATTAACTTATCCTCTTATTTTTATTGTCCTTATAGCTTGTCAAAATAAGGAGACTGAACAAAACACACAGACTCTCAACCTTCAAAGCAAAGAAATTTCTCTTAGTTATGCTCAGAATTTTAAGATAGAGCAATTTGAAGATTTTAAAGTTTTGACGCTTACCAAGCCTTTCACAGATAGCCCTGACAGTCTGCAATATGTACTCTATAAAAGAGGAGAAGAGAAGCCAGAAGGATTTAAGGAAGCAATTTTTATAGAAATTCCTATTCAAAGAGTAGTGGTATTGTCGCACAGTCATATCGCTTTTTTACAAAAAATGGGTTTAGAAAATAATATTGTAGGCATCAATGAAGGCAATTACCTACCAGAAATTCCTTTTAAACAAAAACTCAAAAAGGGTGAAGTCAAAGATGTAAGCAATGCACAAGGGGTTTTGAACCTTGAAGAAATACTAAGCTTAGAGCCTGATTTAGTGATATTTAGTAGCGGTGCAAAGGAAGGTTTTCTAAAAAACAAAGTGCTGACCGAAGCAGGTATTCCAATGGTTTTTAATGGAGAATGGCTAGAAACAAATCCACTTGGTAGAGCAGAATGGATTAAAATGATGAGTTTGTTTTTTGATAAAGAGAAACAAGCCAATCAAATTTTTGAAGAAATTACACAAGCCTATCAGTCAGTTACTCTAAGGACAGATTCAATCAAGACCAAACCCACGGTGCTTTGGGAAGTTCCCTACAAAGATACTTGGTATGTGCCAGGAGGGAACAGCTACATCGCAAAGCTTCTCAAAGATGCTGGAGGAGCTTATTTATGGCAAGATGATGAGCAGGTAGCAAGTTTAGCCCTTGACTTTGAAACAGTCTATGCCAAAGCACAACAAGCAGATTATTGGATTTCGCTTAGTGTTATCCAAAAAAAATCAGAATTACAAGCTCAAGATGCTCGATTTACTGATTTGAAAGCCTTTAAAGAAGGAAATCTATACAATCACAATCGCCAAAACTCCGCCATAGGAGGGAGTTTATATCTGATGGAAGGGGTAGTAAATCCTCATTGGGTATTGAGTGATTTGGTGAAAATTCTTCATCCTAATTTATTGTCCGCTCACGAGTTTAGATATTATCAGAAAATAGAATAGTTTGTATATAATTTTGTGTTAATAATATTTAAGATAACAAAAAACGTTTGTGTTTTTTCTAAGTAAAACTAAAAATTAGATTCAACAAGTAAATGTTAACGCAAGAGAAATAAAGTGATAATTCATTTTTGATAAGATGCCTATTATCAGCTAATTTTGTCCGAATAACCAAGTAACTTATAAACAATCTCCTCCTAAGAGTCTGATAGTGAGTGTTTTAATTAGACTAAATGAGTGCCTTATTTTAAAATTGTTCCTATATGAAACCAGAAACTCAAAGTCTTTACCAAGCAGCCATCATTTTTGCTACTGAAAGGCATACAGAAGAAAATCAAACCATTCCTGGTACTGATTTGCCCTATGTAGTACACCTTAGCAATGTAGCTATGGAAATCCTGATGGCATCTTCTTTTAGTACTTTTGATTTGGATTTTGCCATACAACTGGCTCTTTTGCATGATACGCTTGAAGATACTTCTACTACTTTTGAGCAATTAAAAACAGCGTTTGGACAAGAAATAGCAGAAGGAGTAAAAGCACTGAGCAAAGACTCGGAAATCCCAAAAGATGAAAGAATGACTGACAGCTTAAGCCGAATCAAAACCCAAAGAAAAGAAGTTTGGGCAGTCAAGATTGCAGATCGCATCACCAACCTTCAAAAACCTCCCAAGCATTGGACTCTCGAAAAGAAAAAAGAATATCAAAAGCAGGCAATACAAATTTTGCAAACCTTCGAAGGAGCAAATGACTACTTAGAAAACAGGCTCAAACAAAAGATTGAAGAATATAAGCAGTATTTTGATTGAGTAGAGAAAGAGATTTGTTACGTGAAGACACGAAACACGGAGAAGTAGAGAAAGAGATTTGTTTCGTGAAGACACGAAACACGGAGA
>JBBRUH010000009.1:0-27593 GCA_038248005.1 Cytophagales bacterium
AGCAAGTGCTACGGCAAGACCCCCAATCCCTAGACTAGCAATCAGTGAGGTAACATTGTATCCAAAATTACTAATGACAATAATCACCGTTAGTGCCATGAGGCTGTATTTGGTAATCAAGCGACTGAGAGAAATCACATGGGTTCGCAGTCCTTCGGCACTAGGGCCAGCAGGTTGGGCATAGTTACTCGCCAAAGCATCCAAAAACCGAATCAAGAACCAAGCAAATACAATGGTAAACAAGTTTTTAGTGATTCGGCTAAATATCTCATAGTTATATTCGCTTAGATTTAGCTGCTCATACGCAAAATAAAACCCCAAAATTACCACAAAAGCTACCAAAGGCTCTTCTATTTTATCTACTAAAATATCATCTACATTAGACTTGGTCTTACGAGTGAGCCGGCGAACATATATCTTAAAAATATAATAAAGGATTCGTCCTGCAATGATAGACCCTCCTAAGATTCCAAAAAATATCAAGTATTGTTTGAGGCTATTGCCAAAGAAAACGCCATCAAGATATTCTTCTATCGGGATTTGTAAAATGATACGAAGTAGTGATGTATCCATTTTGTAAAAGAGTTTTTTAGTTTGAGTGTATTAAGTTTTAGATATTTTATGTATATTTTTGTTCAAAAAACGAACCACCAATTTACAAAAAAATAAGTTTATCATTGTAAATCATGAGCAATACTCTGCAACTCACTCAGAATCATAGCAGTAGCTCCCCACACGACTCTCCCGTTTAGCTCATAACAAGGTACTTTCGCTTTCATATACCTTGCTTCTATCTCTCTTTCTAAGGGAGAATGATGACTCAAAAAATTATCTAAATCAATGCTTAATAATTCATCTACTTCATGAACGGAAGGTATAAATTTTGGCTTTTCGTGAATGGCTGCTACAAAGGGATAGACCAAAAAATTGCTAGGTGGAATATATAAATGGCTTAACTGACCTAGTATTTGGTCTCGACTCACTCTCACACCTATTTCTTCTTCTGTCTCACGCAAGGCGGTGGCTATCAAGTCTTCATCTTCTTCATCTTTTTTACCTCCAGGTAGAGCGATTTGTCCACTATGCACTCCTGAGTTTTGTGGACGAACAATCATAGGAAAATGCAAGCGTCCTTCTTCGGGATAAAATAGGAGTAAAACACTGCTTACACGTGTATTTTCATTGGGTTTGTAAATTTCTACATTTTTTATGCGACCTATGGGTGCCATTTTTAAATGTGCCTCTGTACCTGGTAGAGGTTGTTCAAGGCGACTTCTTAGTAAGTTGTATCGGTTGTTGTTAGATATTTCTATCATTCATTTTATGGGTTTGTTGCATATCCTATAACTACAAAAGCAAAGTTTTTGATTAGTTAAAGATTCATTTTTTTAAATTTGTGCAATCATACAGATAAATTAAAGTAATTTTATCACTCACAAATTGAATTTTACAAATTAAATTTTATGAATTTATTACCTCATTTTCAAGGTGAATTGCTCACCAAAGCTTCTGAAATCTCTGAGAAACTCAAAAATATCCGTGCCATTGTCTCTGATTGGGATGGAGTTTTTAATACAGGTGAAAAGAATCCTTCTGTGCCTAGTTCTTTTTATGAGGCGGATTCTATGGGTACTAACTTGCTTCGCTATTCCTTTTGGAAAAGAGATAAAACACTGCCACACTTTGCTATTATCACAGGGGCAGATAACCCTACTGCTCGCTACTTAGCTAATAGAGAACATTTTACGGCTTTATATGGCAGAATCATAGATAAAGCAGAATCACTCAAGCATTTCTGTGAGCATTGTGAAATAGAACCTGAGCAAGTAGCTATTTTCTTTGATGATGCCAATGATTTATCTATGGCAAAGCTGGCGGGGCTTCGTTTTATGGTTTGCCGATCTGGCAATAGTCTTTTTGCAAAGTATCTTAAAAAAGAAAACTTAGTAGATTACATTACCCACGCTGCTGGAGGCGAGTATGCTATCCGTGAAATTAGTGAAATGTGTATCTATATGATGGGAAGTTATGAGGAAGTATTGGAAGGAAGAATGAATTTTAGTGAGGATTATCAGCGTTTTTTTGAACAAAGACAAGTAGTATCTCCATTGCTTTTTAGCAGAGAAGAAGAAGGGTTTAAAGTGATGAATTTAAGGAATGAATGATTTAATTGTTGAATTGACAAATGGTTAAATTGATAGATGGTTGAATTGATAGATGGTTGAATTGTTAAATTGATAGATGGTTTAGGAAAACCATTAAACAATAAGACAATCCAACCATTAAACAATAAGACAATAAAAACCATTACTTCGGCAAACTATTCTTTAAAGCTTGATAATTATTACCACTTGGCTTGGTATCACAACCTATTGCTTGTGCTTCGGCATTGATGTCTGCTACTCTAGAGTCAGAGCTAGGGTGCGTGCTTAAGAAAGCAGGAGGTGATTGACTATTTCCTTCTCTCAATATTTTTTCAAAAAATCCTGCTGCTCCATTGCACTGA
Source organism: Cytophagales bacterium (assembly GCA_038248005.1). Taxonomy (GTDB): domain Bacteria; phylum Bacteroidota; class Bacteroidia; order Cytophagales; family Microscillaceae; genus JAABSX01. Next base: position 2,507 of record JBBRUH010000009.1, read on the forward strand.
TATTGTGTCTTAGATAGAAAGAGAACAGAGTATTTATCTGCATCTTGCTCAGCTGTTCGGCTAAACTTAAGACCTATGATTTGTTGACCAATATTTCCCAATAGTGAGTTTTCACCCACAATTGCTCCAATCAGGGCAGCAACTCCATATTGCTTGGTAAGCGTGTTAGTAGAGTGCCTACGGTCTGCATGGGCTATCTCATGTCCCATCACTCCAGCCAATTCATCTTCTGTATCAAGGTATTTAATTAACCCAGTAAACACATAAATATACCCACCAGGAGTTACGAAAGCATTCAGTGTATTATCATCATGGATGATATGCAGTTTCCATTCAAATTCATTTCTGTATTGAACTTGGCCAGAATTAAGGATATTATCCGTAATACGCTGTAGGTGTCTGTATGCCTCTGGATATCTGGCACGGTCAAGTACTGGATATTCATTGGGTACACTGGCTATTTGTTCTGCTGTTTGTTTCCCAAGTGCTATGTCATCTTGGATAGAAAACACATTCATAGCAGAACCGCCAGGGACACAACTATTGAGTATCAAAAGACCCAACACAAAAAATAATGGTGCTACTTTAAATTTAAGAAAAGAGGTAGTTTGCATATTTATTTATATTTAAAAAAGTTATTGTTTTCAAATTTTACATTTCGACAACATTATCAGGGATGATTAACTTGCCTGCTGTTGAGTTTTTGATTTCTTCTATACTCACTCCAGAAGCACGTTCTAAGAGAATAAAACCTCCCTCAGGTGCTATCTCGAATACACCTAATTCGGTTACGATTTTCTTCACACATTTTACGCCTGTAAGCGGAAGAGTACATTCTGGCAGTAGCTTAGACTTGCCATATTTATCTACGTGTTGCATCGCTACGATGATGTTCTGAGCAGAAGCGACCAAATCCATTGCTCCACCCATTCCTTTGACCATCTTGCCAGGGATTTTCCAGTTGGCAATATCTCCTGTCTCAGATACTTCCATTGCTCCTAAGATAGTTAGGTTTACGTGTTCGCCACGAATCATTGCAAAGCTATCAGAAGAGTTAAATAAAGAAGAACCCGCTTGCATGGTTATTGTTTGCTTACCTGCATTAATAAGGTCAGCATCTACGTTTTCTTCTGTCGGGAATGGACCTATACCCAGAAGTCCATTTTCAGACTGAAGCATTACATTTATTCCTTCGGGAATGTAATTGGCTACCAGTGTGGGTATTCCTATTCCAAGATTTACATAATAGCCATCTTTCAATTCTTTAGCTATTCTCTGTGCAATTCCATTTTTGTCTAATGCCATAATTTTTAAATTATAAGTTTTAAAACCATTAATTTCTTTTGTTTGATATATATTTATCAAAGTAAATTATTAAAAATAAACTAATCATTATGAGTTATTAAGACACTCATTATCAAGTTATTACAAACTCATAATTCATCACTTATAACTCATCTCTATCTAAGGATTTTTAACTCTATTTTTAATTTTTAGGACAAAGGCATTATTACGAGCAAGTGCTTGTGTGCCTTGAGTTACTTCTGAGCTAAATCGCCCACTGAGGATGAGTTCTCCATTTTGTCTTAGTACCAATGTATGTACTTGCTCACTTGCCGAGCCGCCATAAAAATCGCCTTCTACCCAAGCACCATTGGCTCTAAAACAAACCCAATAAAGGTCTTGACGATGATTCTCAGGTGATTGGATAGTCCACTCAGTTTTATTAATACTCAGACTTCCCTCAAAAACACCCGTCAAAAACACTAAATCTTGGTGAGCATCTACAGCGAGAGCGATTCCTCTATTATGAGTTTCAGCTTGTGCATGTTTGAGCCAAATGTAATTACCCAAAGGAGATATTTTTGCCAAAAAGCTATCTTCACTTGGCTCACCCGAAGGCATTTTCTGGGCTTGTAGTTGGGTATTTCCAAACCATGCATTACCATAATTTTGTGGGTTACTGGTGCAACCCTGAAAATAGCCTGCAAGATAGACTGAGCCTTTTCCATCTGCTTTTATATCCTGTAAATCAGCGTATTGAGCAAGTCTTTTGACCCAGACCAAGTCTCCACTATCAGCTCGATAGCGTGCTAAAAATATATCATGATTATAAACTAGACCTTCTCCATAAAAATGCTCCGAGCTACTTCTTAGCGTTTCTCCTTCAAAATCAGCATAGCCACTCATGCCTCCTCCCACAAATACATTTCCGAGTGAATCTGCTTCCACTTTGCGTCCATAGACTCCTGTGAGTGAGTTATGGCCTCCACTAAGTCTTTTGCCCCATTGGGTTTTGCCTTCTAGGTTAAATCTGATAAGGTAGGCATTTTTAAAATAATAGGGGGTAAACTTTACTTCATCACTGACAAACTCTGCTTCAAAATGACCCAAAATATACAAGCTATTTCCCTCTGAAGTGAGAGACTGAGCCAAAATATCACTAGTAGCTGAAAACTGCTTTTTCCAAATAATTTCGCCTGTTTTGGGGCTTACTTCACAGAGATAGCTATCAAAACCACCCTTTGATTGTAAGGTATCTTTAGCAAATAAAAGTTTACCTTTAAAATGCCCTAGTACAAAAAGTCTATCTTTTACAATCTGCAAATCTCTCACAGGTGCAGTAAGCTGTATGACCCATTTGAGATGATAATTACTATCCATTTTAGCTAGAAAGTATCCTCCATTATCTATCCAGAGTTCTTTTCCTTCCCAGCGAAGCATCTCTTGAAAATAACCACTTGCATATAAGTTTCCCTCCGAATCACTCTGAATTTTTTGAAACCCATTGGTATATGGGCTTTCAAGGGAAAACATAGACTCCTTTTCTTGGGCTTGTATCTCAGAAAACGAAATCACATTTGCCAAAAAAAGTAGCCCTAATATATAAATAGAAAATTCTTGTTGTTTGAGAATGTATGAATAGTTATGAAGTGTTTTAAAGTGCATTTATTAGTGATTATTACGGAGTTTTTATATTGAAATTCCTTTTTAAGAAGGTATTGGAAGGGGATAAATAGTAAGCAAAAGCCTTTTTACTTTCAAACCTATGATACTATAAGAATAAGAGATTATTAATTCAATTTCTCAATAATTAAGTCTTCTATTCCTTGAATACTTTATAAAATTTAATCTCTTAATAAGAAACCGAATTTAAGTTACCCAATATCTTATATACTGATAACCAATATCTTACTTAACTCTTTACCGTTCTTTGTTCTATTCTTTTTTCATAGTCTTTTCCTTGGAAGATTCTTTGTACAAATATTCCAGAAGTGTGAATCATATTAGGGTCAAGCTCACCTGATTCTACGAGTTCTTCTACTTCAGCAATGGTAATTTTACCCGCAGTTGCCATAATAGGATTGAAGTTACGGGCTGTTCCTTTAAAGATAAGATTTCCTGAAGTATCACCTTTCCAAGCCTTTACAAAAGCAAAATCAGCTTTTAGCCAGCTTTCCATAAGATACATTTTTCCATTAAACTCTCTTATTTCTTTGCCTTCAGCTACTTCTGTGCCTACTCCAGCAGGGGTGAAAAAAGCAGGAATTCCAGCACCACCAGCTCTGATACGCTCTGCAAGTGTGCCTTGTGGAAGTAAATCTACTTCTAGCTCGCCTGAAAGCAATTGACGCTCAAACTCTTTATTTTCGCCTACATAAGAAGAAATCATTTTTCTGACTTGGTGTTGCTTTAGCATCAAACCTATCCCGAAGTCATCTACGCCCGCATTATTAGAGATGCAAGTTAAATCTTTCACTCCTTTTTTGACCAATGCAGCAATGGAGTTTTCAGGTATGCCACAAAGACCAAAGCCTCCTAACATTAAGATAGCTCCATCAAATACATCTTCAACAGCTTTTTCTGCGTTTTCTACTACTTTATTTATCATTTTTGATTAGATTTTGGATAAAGTTTATTTTTCAGTGTCATATAACAGTATCAGTATCATATTTCGGCGTCTATCTTCTCACTCCTCACTTCTCATTCCTCACTCCTTGCTTCTCGCTCCTTAAACTATGCTCTGATTGCTTCTACTGGATCCATTCGGGCGGCGAGGTAAGCTGGCACAACTCCCGAAATCAAGCCTATACTTGATGAAATTATTAAGCCAGTCATCAAATTACCAAATGAAATCACGATATCAAATGACTCAATCGGAATCAGAGAGATAAGATAGACTAAAAATAAGCCTACTCCTCCTCCAATCAGACTTAAAAAAATGGATTCAAATAAGAATTGAGAAAGTATAAAATAATTTTTTGCTCCAAGTGATTTTTGAATCCCTATCAAGCCTGTGCGTTCTTTGACAGATACAAACATAATATTGGCAATCCCAAAACCTCCTACAAGGATAGAAAACGAACCAATAAAAGTACCTGCAAGATTTAAAATACTAAACAAAGAAGAGATAGCATCTGCAAAAGCTTCTGTACGGTTAATGGCAAAATCACTTTCTTCACGAGGTTTGATACTTCTTTTGGCACGTAACAAGCCTTCCACTTCTCCTTCTAGTTCTCTCAAACCTTTATCATCTTCAAAGCCCTTGAGAGCAATTGTAGGCTCTACTCCCTGATAACCAATACGATACAATGCGCCAAAAGCACCGTAGGGTGTGATAACTTGGGTATCTCTTGGGCTAAAGCCAAAGAAATTCGTACCTTCCTTTTTCATTACACCAATGACTATAAAAGGCTTATTTTTGATTTTAATGGTTTTACCCAAAGGGTTAAGTCCTGAGAATAGGGCTTCTTCTATTTCTGCTCCTATCACTACTACGTTTTGTTTTTTGGTAGATTCTTGGCTCGTAAAAAATCGTCCTTCTTTAATTTCTAAGTCTTGAATCTGGGCGTATTGAAAAGAAGCTCCTGTAAGAGCGACACCTTCTATTCTTCTATTTAGGTATTTTGCAGTATTGCCTCCTCTCTGTGCTAGATAAGCGACTGCTTTTGCTTGAGTCAGATTTTGTTCTAAGAACTTAAACTCACTTTCTGTATTGGCTGGGCGTGCTAAATATTTCCAAAAGGGATACTCGTCTTTGCGTGGACCAAAGCTCCAAGGGAATTTTTGAATATACATTACATTATCTCCAATAAATGCCATGTCATTTCTGATTTTTCTTTCCAGAGAATCTACAATTGTAAACACACCTACAATTGCAAAAATACCAATACTTACCCCCAATAAGGACAAAGTAGTACGTAACAAGTTAGATTTTAAAGCTTGCAAAGCGAAGCGAACACTTTCAGCAATTAGACGGATAAAGCGGAAAAAACGCATAAAGAATATTAGTTTATTACAAGTTCAAAAATATAAACCCTTATTTCAGTTGTCAAATATAGGGATATTTCAAACAATTCTCTAAGTTTGCTGATTAGTAATTATGCCTTTTTATTTTTTTGTAGATATATTGTATGAAACTTTCCGAATTTAGATTTGATTTACCTGATAGCTTAATCGCTTTACACCCTGCCCCCAACCGAGATGAATCCCGTCTGATGGTGGTACACCGTGAAACAGGAGAAATAGAACATCGCACTTTTAAAGATATCGTAGATTATTTTGATGAAGGAGATGTGTTTGTTGTAAATAATACCAAAGTTTTTCCTGCTCGCTTATATGGGAGTAAAGAAAAAACAGGGGCAAAAATAGAAGTATTTTTGCTGAGAGAATTGAGTCAAGATCAGTTTCTTTGGGATGTATTGGTAGATCCAGCACGTAAAATTCGTGTGGGTAATAAACTTTTCTTTGGAAATGGAGAATTAGTTGCCGAGGTAATTGACAATACTACTTCTCGTGGACGAACTATTCGCTTTTTGTTTGATAAGCATGAAACAGAGGAGTTTTACCGATTAATCGACGAGCTAGGCGAAACCCCTTTACCTAAAAATATACATGCACTCCGTAAAACAGAGCCAGAAGACCGTGAGCGTTTTCAGACGATTTTTGCAAAACACATAGGAGCAGTAGCCGCCCCTACTGCAGGTTTACACTTTACTAAACAGCTAGTCAAAAGGCTAGAGCTAAATGGTGTAAATATCTGTCCTATTACTTTACACATCGGTCTAGGCACTTTTAGAAGTGTAGATGTAGAAGATTTGACCAAGCACAAGGCTGATTCCGAAAATTTTGAGGTACTAGAAAGCACTGCAGATGCTGTCAATGAAGCCCTCGATAACCGTAAAAGAATCGTCTCTATAGGCACTACTACTATCAAGGCATTAGAGTCATCAGTATCAGCACTAGGTAGATTGAAGCCAAACTCTGGCTGGACTGATAAATTTATCTTTGCTCCTTATGAGTTTAAGATTCCTAATGCACTCATTACCAATTTTCATTTGCCCGAATCTACCTTATTAATGACTACCTGTACTTTTGGTGGGTATAATTTGATTATGCATGCGTATGAAGTAGCTATTAAAGAAAAATACCGTTTCTTTAGCTATGGAGATGCAATGTTGATTTTGTAAGAAGTAGCATTATTCTGTACAGAGTGTATAGGATAGAAGTGATAAAATCGATAAATTCTCCCATAAGAGGTTTAAGTAACTTATGAAAAGATATGCTTTAATCGTAGCTGGTGGAAGTGGCTCAAGGATGGAAAGTGAGATTCCGAAGCAATTTTTGGTAGTAGCGGGTTTGCCTATTTTGATTCATACCCTTAGGAGTTTTGAGGAGGCTGACCCTAGCATTCAATTGATAGTGGTGATAGCTTCCTCAGAGCATGAAACTTGGAGACAATTAGTGGCTCAATATCAATGTAAAATTCCTTTTTGGCTCGTTGCTGGTGGCGAAACTCGCTCTGATTCTGTCCGCAATGGACTTGCTATGATTCCTGATAATGAAGAAAGCTTGGTAGCTATTCATGACGGAGTCAGACCATGTGTTGCTATTAGTACAATACTAGAAAGCTATGAAGTAGCGACCCAAAAAGGCAGTGCAGTGGCAGTAGTAGCCTTAAAAGATTCTATCAGAGAATATGACGAACATACAAGCATCACTCGAGCAAGAGAAAATTATTGCTTGGTACAAACTCCACAAACCTTTCAAACCCAATTAATCAAAGCAGCCTATCAGGTACTAAAAAAAATCACAATGACTGATGATGCTGGCGTAGCCGAGCAAGCAGGCATTATGATTCATTTGATTAAAGGAGATTATCGCAACATAAAAGCCACTACTCCCGAAGATTTAAAAGTGTTAGAAGTTTTTTTAACTTCTTAGCAAAAGAGTAAAACTTTAAAGAATAGCAGAGATATTAAATATCTCTGCTTAAGAATAAATTTAAAACTCTAAAGTGAAGCCTAGCAACACTTGAGTTTTAGTTTTTAATACTCATCTTCATTGAAAAGAAAGTCGTCCTTAGTTGGATAGTCAGGCCAGATTTCCTCAATACTTTCATAAGGTTGTCCGTCATCTTCCAATTGTTGGAGATTTTCTTTCAATTCAAGAGGCGCACCTGAGCGTTCAGAAAAGTCTATAAGCTCTTCTTTGGTGGCAGGCCAAGGGGCATCCTCTAAATAAGAGGCTAATTCTAGAGTCCAATACATATAATTATGAAATTAATGATAAAGTTTGAAAATCAAAATCTTCAATTTTAATGCTAATAAACGTTGAAATGAAAAAATGTTTCAAAAAAAAGATTAATTTCTTAAATTATTAAGTTCATTTTGTAGTTCTTTTAAAACCTCTTTCTTTACTTCTATTTTTCTTTTCTGAATATTCAAGTTGGTTTGCAAAGTACGCAAAGCCTTAGGGTGCATATTTCTTTTTTGGCTTCGGTTAAATTTATCTTCACTAATATTTACCTCCTCTTCATCCCTTCTGATAAGTTCACGCATAAAACTAGTCTTGATACGCAATTGATCTTCTTGGGGTTTGGTATCAAATAAAGGATACTTCCTTTTGACTACACGCATCAGATAGCTCTCTTCAAAAATTCTATCACAGGCAAATCGGAAGACATTGGCACAGTCTCTATCTACTCCTCTGAATACACTTGTGAGTTGTTTCCATTCCATCAAAAGTTCTTTAGCACGCTCAGTATGATCGTGTCCATTTTTTCTAGAGAGTTTATCAGCTTCTTTTGAAAGCTGTACTTGTAGTTTCTCTTTGATTTCATCACCACTTAACTCGGGATAATCATTTTTGAGACCTTTGTAGCTTTTAAAGCGAGTAAAAAAATAATCATTTATTTTTCTAAAATTTTCCCAAAGGATGACCGCTTGTTTATGAGGCACTTTACCTGCATTTTTCCAAGTCTGTTGTAGGTTTCTAAATTCTTGGAAGGCATAATCAAAATCATCAGAGTTCCGTAAACGGTCAGCACGATCCAGTATTTGCTCATATCTTCTCAGATTATAGCGTGCTTGCTGTGTACGTTCACGGATAATGTCTTTGCGTTTGTCAAAATAACTGGCGTAGGTTTCTTGAAATTTATTTTCTAAATACTCTTGCTTTTCTTTGATTACAGAGCCAGTCTTAATCCATTTTTGCTTTACCTCTTTGATTTCTTCTTCCATCTCGGTCATGTTCTCACTTGCGATGATGTCTTCTGCATCTTTGATGAGAGCTTCTTTGATTTCAAGATTTTTGACACGATTAATAGAAATTAAAGCCCGAAGCCGTTTTTCCATTTCATCAAGACTAGCAAATAAATACACATAGTCGCCCAAGCCGTCAAAATTGGAGAGATATTTTCGCATGTGCACAAGTTTCATCAAGTAAGAACCCTTGTTTTGAGCATCTTCGATGAGTTCGCCCAAAGTTTTAACTTTTTGCTGTGCTATCTCAAATCGATTTTCAAAATATTTTAAGGAGGCTTCTACTGATTCTTTCACTACACCGATTTGCCTTTCAGGAAAATCTAGGAAACTTTTTAAAAAAATCTTGTCTTCTTGAACGTATCCAAACTCATGTTTTGTGTGTTGTGTTTCCATTTTTTTTAATTCGAAAGTTAGCTGTGGTTATAAGAACATAGTAAATTGTGTTAAACTACAAGTTTAATGAATTCTACATTAAAATTATTCTATTTTGCTCATAAATTAATAAGTTTGTGAAAATATAAAAGAATTTGAAAAAATGAGTAACGAAAAGGTAATTTTTTCGATGGCAGGCGTAAATAAAATTTACCCTCCACAAAAACAAGTCTTAAAAAACATCTATTTATCCTTTTTTTATGGTGCAAAAATAGGGGTAATTGGTCTAAATGGCTCAGGTAAATCTTCACTTTTGAAGATTATCGCTGGCTTAGATAAAAACTATCAAGGAGAAGTTGTCTTCTCCCCAGGCTACTCTGTAGGATATCTTGAGCAAGAACCCGAGCTAGATAAAACAAAGACCGTGCGTCAAATTATAGAGGAAGGTGTGCAAGAAGTAGTAGATTTGCTACAAGAGTTTGAGGATATCAATCTAAAATTTGCCGAACCCGATGCAGATTTTGATAAATTATTGGCAAGACAAGGAGAAGTACAGGAAAAACTAGACCAACTAGATGCCTGGAACTTAGACAATCGCCTTGAAAAGGCAATGGATGCTCTCAGAACGCCTCCTGCCGATGCAATGATAGAGAACCTATCTGGGGGTGAAAAACGCCGTGTGGCTCTTTGTCGATTGCTATTACAGACACCTGATGTATTGCTGTTAGATGAGCCTACCAACCACTTAGATGCCGAATCGGTGCATTGGCTAGAGCAACATCTTCAAAAATATGCAGGAACTGTCATTGCCGTAACGCACGACCGTTATTTCTTAGACAATGTAGCTGGGTGGATTTTGGAGCTTGACCGTGGAGCAGGTTTGCCTTGGAAAGGTAATTATTCTTCATGGCTAGAGCAAAAACAAAAACGCCTTGCTGAAGAAGAAAAACAAGAATCTAAACGCCAAAGAACACTGATACGTGAACTAGAATGGGTACGCATGAGCCCCAAAGCTCGTCAGAGTAAATCTAAGGCTCGTCTGGGTGCGTATGACAAAATGCTCAGCGAAGACTCGAGGCAGAAAGAAGAAAAGTTGGAATTGTTTATCCCTCCTGGCCCTCGCTTGGGTAGTAAAGTCATAGAAGCCCATGGGGTCTCTAAAGCATTTGGAGATAAACTTTTATTTGAAAATCTTGAATTTGCTCTTCCTCCTGCGGGTATCGTAGGCATCGTAGGGCCAAATGGAGCAGGTAAAACTACTTTATTTCGCCTTATCACCAAGCAAGCAGAGCCAGATACTGGCACATTTAGCGTAGGGGAAACCGTAGAAATAGCATACGTAGATCAGGAACATGATGACCTTAACCCCGAAGAGACTGTATTTCAGGCTATCTCTGGTGGAAATGAAATCTTAATGGTGGGTGGCAGAGAGATTAACTCTAGGGCTTATGTCAGTAAATTTAATTTTAGTGGCACTGACCAACAAAAGAAAATAGGCATGCTCTCTGGTGGAGAACGCAATAGAGTACACCTTTCTATGGCACTCAAGCAAGGTGGTAATCTGATTTTGCTTGATGAACCTACCAATGATTTGGATGTCAATACCTTGAGAGCTTTAGAAGAAGCTCTAGAAAACTTTGCAGGGTGTGCGGTGATTATCTCTCACGATAGATGGTTTCTAGATAGAGTAGCTACGCATATCTTGGCATTTGAAGGTAATTCACAAGTATATTGGTTTGAAGGTAATTATTCTGATTATGAAGAAAATTATCAGAAACGCACAGGTAACGAAGGGCCTCAGCGTATCAAATACAAACCTCTTGTTTAAAAATCTATTTTTGGGTTTGTGATTTTAGTGAAGACTTTTAATAGTGAGTGAGAGATGAACAATGAATTTGTAATAAATTGATAATGAGCATTTTAACAATTGATAATGATTAGTTTATTTTTAGCATTTTAGTTAATAATAAAATAGTCTGTCACTCTGGAAGAGTCTATTGATAGGTACTTAGCATTACAAATAGTATGTATCGCCTGATTTTGGTGAGACACTAAGGGTTTACGAAGGTGAGACACCTTACGTGGAGTTTAAATTGGATGCTAGTGTTACATTTTGGTAATTTTGTCGGAAAACATACCACCTCACAAGGTGTTCCACCTACGAAGATTTCGGTGTAACACCAAAATCCATCAAGGTCTTATCCGACAAGTTCTTAACCAAAACAATACATTAGACTTTCCAAGTCTGCCAGACTTGGAAAGTCTAAAACCTTTAGAAGTCATGTATTATTAAGTGTTTGCACTATTTTCACAAACCCCTTTTTTTGAGAATCAATCCTTCTCCTTATCTTTGGAGATTAATACACAAAGTCAATCAAAATGAAAGACCAAGCAAGCAAACATTGGATTATCGTGGGAGAATCTAGTCTAGGAGCTTCACACCAAAAAAATAATACTCCCTGCCAAGATGCCCATTTTTATCAAATTTTATCCAACGACTGGGGCGTGGCAGCAGTAGCTGACGGAGCTGGTTCAGTAGAAAAAGCACACATAGGCTCTAAATTCTTAGCAGAAAATGCAGGAAGAATTTTTATTAATTTGATACACAATCAACAATGGGAAAAGCAACTACCCCAAGAAGAAGAATGGCAGACGCTCAGCAAACAAGGTTTTGCTCAACTTCGCCAAAGCTTAGAAACTTTTGCTTTTTCTCAGAACCTAAGTGCCAAAGATTTATCTTCCACTCTGATGCTTGTTGTTTTTAGCCCTTTTGGATTAATGGCAGTTCATATAGGCGATGGCAGAGCGGGCTACCTTAGCCAAGATGACACTTGGAAAGCACTCATAGAGCCTTGGAAGGGTGAATATGCCAATGAAACTGTATTCTTAAGTTCTGATATTTGGGACAAAGAAAGCATAAACCAATACCTTAAAACTTCTATGGTAACAGAAAAAGTAAAGGCTTTTACACTCCTCTCTGATGGCTGTGAACGGCACTCTTTTATTTGCAATGTTTTGGATGAAGCTTCCCAAAAGTACATAGACCCTAACCAACCTTTTGATAAATTTTTTAATCCTTTGGTCGCCAATCTGCGTAAGATGCACTCAAACCAGATTTCATCTCAAGAAATGAAAGAAAAATGGGGAAAGTTTTTGCGTGAGGGCAATGCCAAGCTACAGCACGAGCCTGATGACAAAACGATGATTTTGGCAGTATGGCAAGAGGCTTAAGAGGTGAGGATTAAATGCTTGGTAACAGTACCGAAATAATGGTCAGATTTGGTTGATTAAAAAAACTCATCTCTTATTTAATATGTTAATATGCTGTAAATGATGCAATTTTTAGACTTTCTCTAAGTTTTTCATCAAAACAACAGGTGTCTAATTTTCTTAAATATTCAAAATAATATGTCTAAATATCTCAAAATCATTTTTTGTATTTTGTTTTCTTTAATGGGTTTTCATCTTTTTGCCCAAAACCAAAAACTAGTAAAAGTAAAAGTAGCTGATAAAATTGTGATTTCTGTTCCACAGGATTTTATGCTCATGCCTGAAGAGGCTTACACACGTGAATATGGTGCTTACCGCCCTGCTTTGGGAATGTACACTAGCCCAAACGGAGAAGCAGATTTAGGTATCAATATGACTGTAAACCGTTCAATGAGAGCTTATAAGGGTTCTGGTTTTAAGACCGAAGATTTAGAAATGCTGAAAGGAATGTACAAAGGAAGCATTGCAGCAATGCACAGTGAAGTAGATTTTATACAAGATAAAGTAGTTACGATTAATAAAAGAGACTATATCGTGATAGAGTTTGTAGGTACTGTCAAAGATGAAAATAGCCAAATACGCTCAAGCCGTGAATTGATGCAATATTCTTATCTACAATATACCATAGAAGATGAGAGAGTGCTTATTTTTAACTTTACTTGCCCTTATCGCCAAAAAGAACGCTGGCAAGCTACTGCAGAAGCTATTATGCAATCTGCCAAAGTAGGTGCTTTTTAATATTTGTTTATAAATGATGAGCTACTTTATTTTTTATAACCACATAGGCACATAGAAAATATATGAAATTACTTACGAAAAACTCCTATGTTAGACAACAAAGCTTATTGTTCTAAGATTCTCAGATGAGAAATTCATATAAATCATTGAAAATCAAGAAGTAACAACTCGTTTATTTATGGCTCACAAGAAAGCCAAAGTTGTAATCAACTTTGGCTTTCTTTATTAATTGCCTGTGAAGACACAGGCAACGGCGAAGTAAAGACACAGGCAACGGCGAACAAACTCAAAAATCATCTCTCACTTAGTCCATCTTTGCTAATTCTTCTTCTGTATAGTCTGTAGGCAAGCCCAAGTGTTCAAATTCATCTACTTCTTTGAGAAAAGAAGTCGCTTTGCTGCGTACTCTATTATATGCAGGTGCCCCCAAAGGTAAATGTACAGGAGGATTTTCTAACTCGGTAAGTGCATACATTGCTTTGACGGCACGGATAGGATCACCTATTTGTTTGCCACTATTGCCTTCGATAGAATCTACGTTTTTAGAGGCTGAGTCTTTATAATCCTCTATATCAGTCTTGATAAAAGTAGCGGAGCGACCTGCCCAATCTGTACGGAAAGGTCCTGGTTCTACATTAATGACATTGATTCCTAAGTGCTTCACTTCTGCAGCCAAAGCCTCACCTATGCCTTCTAATGCGAATTTAGAGCCATTATAAATCCCTACCCCTGGAAAACCTTGAATCCCTGCTATAGAAGTAATATTCAGTACGTAGCCACTTTTTTGCTTGCGCATGTGAGGCATTACTTCTCTAATCATGGCTATTGCACCAAATACATTTACGTCAAACTGTCTGCGAACCTCCTCCTCAGGCACTTCTTCGATAACTCCCAATGAGCCATAACCTGCATTATTCACCAATACATCTATGCGTCCAAATTTCTCAATAGCTGTTTTCACACCTGCTTTGACTTGCTCATTATTGGTTACATCTAGTAGCACTCCTTTTATTTTTTCAGGATTTAATGCTTCTAACTCTGCGATTTGAGATTCTTTGCGGAGGGTTGCTACTACAAAATCTCCTTTTTCGGCTGCTAGTTTAGTCAGTTCACGACCAAAACCTGTGGAACAACCTGTAATAAACCATACTTTACTCATATTCTTCTATCGTTTTCTTGTAACTACTTATCTCTTATCAACCAGATAAAATCACTTTTGTCTTTTTAAAAGGCATAAAAAAACCTCAAATAAGTTACTTGAGGCTTATGCTAGTGTACTGATTTGGTTAAATAGTCGGATAAGATTTTGGTGTCTCACCAAAATTTTCGAAGGTGAGACACCTTTCGAGGTGGTATGTTTTCCGACAAAATTACCAAAATACAATACTAGTGTATTTTTACGCGATTCTAAAAGAAAAATCCTACATTAAAAGTAACTAGTTGATTACGAATAATCAATTTGCCACCATCTATTTTTTTGGCAGAGTTGATTAACCCTCTCTGATAACCGAGAGAACCATATAGAATATTTTCTCCCAAATCAAACTCCATTCCTACTGCCAAGATAAGTGGAATATCAATCACTTGAAAATCAAGAGGATCTTCATTGGTAGTATTATTTTCTGTTTTATTCTTTTCAGAAATCTTTACTTCTAATCCACCCCCCATTTGAAAAAATATCCAGCCAGAAGGCACTACTTCATTGGTAAATAACTTTAAAGTCACGGGTATCTGAAGGTATTGAAGATTGTATTGAGGGTCAAGTAAGCCATCTACTGTTCCAGTCACTCCTACTTTTTTAGTATTATAGACTAAACCTGTACTAAAATAATACTTTTCGTCTTTGAGGTTAAAATCTGATACTAGCCCAAAGATAAAACGCATCCCTCCCGAACCTGATTCAATATTTGGACTAAGGTTACTTCCTGCGTTAGGCGTAAAATTTACTTGGTTAAAAGAGATAGAAGGTGCGAAAGTAACGCCAAGTCTTACTTCTTGAGCTGATGTTTGGGATGCTCCACCTAAGATACAGAATATAATGGTACTTAAAAAGATTAGTTTTTTCATGTTTACTACTTTTGGTTTTAATAAATTGAATGCAAAATTATTTATTTCTAGCTAAATAATCTATATTTAGTGAAGAATAAATATCATTAGTAAAGTTACAAAAATAAAATAATCCAAAAAGGTCTATATCCTGCGTATATGAAGTACAAAAGTCATTTGTTGAGCAGTTTATTTTTTCCTTTTTACTTAGCCATTTATTTAAACGGCAGAAAGTATTTATGTTCATAAAAAAACAAAACTCTTATTAAAACTCATAAATGAAGTATAAAAGTTGCTTGACTTTTGAACCTGAAGAGGGTAATAATTTTCCTTTGTAGCAAAAAAAATTACATGGGTAATCAAAGACTTTTCTTTCGACGAAAATCAGCCTAAATTTTACGATTATTAGTAAGATATTTACGTAAGGATAGAAAATAAAGAAAAGCATAGAAGTAAAACAAAGAAAATATATAAAGTTATGAAAGCATTTTTGTTATTAGGTTTATTTGTGATGAGCGGCTTTATCAGCCCTAATCTTGTTATGTTAAATGACGGAGCATATCACACCCAAAAAGGAGAAGTAGGTTTACATTTTGATTTGATGGTAGGCAAGATGAAAGCAAATACCAATGAAGCTAGTTCTTCTTTGGACATAAAGTCAGAAGCTGTTATTTTTAATATGAAAGTAAAGTCTTTTGAGTTTGATAACTCTATCATAGAGCAGCAATTTAAAGAAGTATATATGGAAGCTGATAAATTTCCTGACACTTCTTTTATGGGAAAAATCAAAAAAGGCGTTAACTTCAATACCAAAGCTGCTCAACATGTAGATGTAGAAGGCACTTTGGCAATGCACGGTATCAATAAAAAAAGAACCATCCCTGCCGTTATTACAGTCTTAGATGGTAACAGAATTCACGTAAAATCAGAATTTACTGTGCTTGCTTCTGAGCATAGTATCAATATTCCAAGTGCTTTTTTTAGCAACGGGAAAGATGAAATCAAAGTAGTATTGGATGCGATATACGAAAAAAAATAATTTAAAATCTTGCTAAACTATCTCTTTTAATTTAGTTGTTTGTTTACTGTTGAACTCATCCGTTTTGCTTCTGCAAAACGGATTTTTTATGTTTTATACTTGTTTAGAAAATTTACCATACTACTAGATATTTTCGCTTAACCCCACCTAGACCTTCCCCTGAGGGGGTATAATTATGCCATTAAAGCTACTTATTTGGCTATTACGAATGGCTTAGAATACACAGCTTTTAAGTTTTTATCCTCTGAGCAAAAGTACATCCCGTGGCAGGGAATCCCTGAGTTTGAAAAAATATAAGGATTGTACCTGATGAACTATATATAATAATGAGTAATCATCAATTCTCATCTTTATAGATATAAAGGTTATCTGACAATTTTTGTAGCGCTTTTCTCAATAGATGTCAAATGTTTTTTTGTGAAGCCCTTTAATGAGAGGTGAATTATGGGTTATTACTCACATTTCGGTAAAAATGAATTGATAATCAAAATAAAATTTTATTCTGTTTTTGTCTAATTGCTCTTCTTAAAAATGTTGCAAAATCGCATTGGTAAAAAGAGGTGCAAGCCAAGAGGCTTGCACCTCTACAAATAAAATCGTAATAGCCTCTATTACTAAAGCATTTTATTTCTTGCTAACGGATTTCTCCAAAATAACCCCATACTATCATCACTTACTTGCTAAAATCCTACTGCTGCATCATCTCCTCTTGGGTCTGCACCACCTTCTAGCCTGCCATCGGGCAATACTAAAATAGCATCTACTCTTCCTATTCCTCCTCTGGATACTCTTATAAAAAATAACATCACCTCTACCTTAGGCATAGCCCATAAGCTTATACATAATATAGCCAGTTACTTCGTGAATCAAAATTGACCATAGGTAGGTGCCAAGCACGGGTAGAAGGAATGATATTAAACATATCCCACTTAAAATCATATCCGTAAAAGGCGGCACTAAAAGGTTTAAGGAAAGAACAAAACAGCTTTTATAGTTAAAATCAAATTAAAAAAGCCAAAAAAATACAATAAAATATCAATACAATACAAACACAATCAATTTTGAAAATTATACGAATTAAAATCTGAAAAAATAGCTAAATGAAGTCGTCATAATGTAGTTCTGTAGTATAAAGTTTTTATTTTCATTTTTTAGAAAATAATTATTCTAAAAATATTGTTTTGAATGAAATAAGAATTACTTTTGAACTAAGATTTGAAAATAAACTGGCTATGTATTTTTTATCTTCCCAATAAAAACACAAAAACCAGTAAGATTTCACTCCTTAAAAATAATAATTTTTTAACAATTTAATTTTTAATCTTTATGGTTACTAAATTTCCAAATTTCTTATGGGTTTAGCATTTATTTTTTGCTTATCAACCTGTAATGATTCAAAAGTAGAACCAGAAACTACTGATTCTAAAGCACAGCAACTAGTCAAGCTCAATCAACAGCTTATGACTAAAGTCTTATTAATGAGTAAGAGGGAAGACTTTAAAGAATTCGTTTTGAAAGAATGCTTGAAGCAAGAACACGGTGAATATAATGTCTATATGACCAAAGTTATATCACACTATTTATCTAAAAGTAATCAAGGTAGTTCTGTGAGTGAACTTGAGGCAATTGTTTCAAAAATTAAGACTCTCAATGGTGGACTAGAGCCATTGATATTTTACCCTAAAGCAGAAACTATCGAAGATGCTGGTGTGAATAATTCCACTAAAATCCCCGCATCAATCATTGGAGTTTTACAAGAAGAACCTGGCTTTACTCCTATCGATCCTAATCCTAGCCCTACAAATCCTCCTTATTCTAGCCCAGGGTATATAGTAGATAACGGGACTACACTTACCTATTATCAGCACATTACCGAAGACTATGCTTGGGAAAATGACGTATGGGTAATTGGTCAAGAAGAAAATGTTTCTCCTGAAAATATGATTGCAGCATTAGAAGATTCAAATGTAAAAAGAACTCAAGGTCAATCCGAATATGCAGGTATAATTCAAGCAACTAATCTAAATGCTATTGAACATTGGACAATTGGAAAACTTGAGTTTAGATTAATTATTTTCAATGCTTCTGGTACTAAAATTACTGATAGAAAGTTCGGAAAATGGAAGAGAAAAAACTTTAGAGACCAAAAATGGCATGACTTCAATCATTTTGTAGGTAATTGGAACACTTCTACATTTGGTAATTGGATGACTGAAATGTGGATGGAAGAAGATGGTGGACAAAGTACCAGCTTTACGGCTACATTTCCTCCTCCAGCAGGACAAACTGGACTCACTCTTAGTGCTACCATTCCAAGTAGAAATCTTGATGATGATTTGGGACTTACAGTTATTCAATTTAGTGATGCAATAACACAAGTGTATAATATCTCTTATGCCAATATAAAAAGAAGAAATTAAATTTAGTCTGGAATATTTTTTATTAGTACTTAACAAAGCGAATCTAGTTTAGTCATAGGTTCACTTTTTATAAAACCGAATATATGAAAAAATTAAGTTTTCTTCTTTATTTTTTATCAAGTATCGCAGGATATGCACAGGATGGTAATGATAAAATTTTCTTGAAAAATGCAGTTATCATTAATGCAGGTAGTAGCTTTCATGGTACTGGTGATTTACGTGGTTTTGAAGTAAACATAGAATATTTAGATTATTTCCGTGATAAATTGTTTTGGAGTGTAAACTTTTCAAGTACTCTTCACGACGGAGATTTTCCAATAGATTATACTGACCAACGTGGAGAACTTTTTGACTTGTCAGTCAGATATACCACAGCAGGAATACAAATAGGCAGTAAAATAGGATATGATTTTTTACGAACTAATAAATGTGAGTTGGGTACTAAGATTGGTGGATTTATAAGATACCAATCATCTTCATACTATGATGAATTGATTGTATATTATCCAGCAGCAGGAACAGGGTTAGATACACCAGTAAACGTTTTTATAAATAGAAGCCCACAACGTACAATTGCTATTGGAGCAGAATTGAAACTTTTTTTCAATTATAATGTTACACAAAAAATATTTTTAGGAACAGTAATAGGGATTCAAACAGATTCTAATGGAGATTTCTTAAGAAATCTTAGTTTTACAGGTGGTATAAGATTTTAATGATTTGAACATAAGACGAACGATTATTCAATTCTCTGATTTAAAGTCTCAAGAATATGATTTGAATTATTCTAAAATAAAAAGGAAATAATTTATAAATCTTCATTGTGCCAAAATATGCTCTCGATATATAGTTAGTATATTTTGGCATAATTTATTTAAAATAAAATGAAAAAGATAATTTTTACGCTTCTTATACTGTTTTTAGTATTTATTTCAAAGGCTCAAGAGCTTCCAAAAAGAATGGCAAACTTCACCATAGGAGCAACTCAACACGGAACAGGCGATATCATAGGGGTTTCTCTTCACTTAGATTATGCTAATTATTATACAAAAAGAATAAGCGGAATATTGGAGTTTGGGTTTTCAATCCATGATGGATCTGACCCTTTATTTTACGAATTTCCACAAGGAAATATTGTAAACAGTTCTATCTTATATACTACCGCAGGCATACAACTAAATCTTGGAATGGCTTATGATTTTATTAGAACATCTAAGCACGAGTTACAAGTAAGGTTAAGTAGTCTTTACAGATATCAATCTACCTCACTTTATGATGAAGTAGGTATTTACTATCTGCTGCCACAGGTTTTCCGATTCCATTGATTGAATTTAAAAACGATTTACCACCAAGAACATTTGCTGTAGGTGCTTCTCTTGGGATAGGGTATAACTACACCTTCAATGATAAATTTCCTGTGGGTATTTTGGGTAATTTTCAGATAGACACCAATGGAGATACGATTTCTGGTTGGTTTCTAAATTTCGGGTATAGATTTTAGTTTTGATATCATTTTTGGGAAAATCCGTTAGTAGGTCAAAAGTATTGAGAAAGGCTACGCAAGATAACGGATTTTTCCAAAATGACAATACGAGCCCCCCCCTCTCGAGGGTTAGGGCACTGATATAACATTTTCCAAAATGACACCAGACAGTCATCACTTGCTAAAATCCTGCTGCTGCATCATCTCCTCTTGGGTCTGCACCACCTTCTAGCCTGCCATCGGGCAATACTAAGATAGCATCTACTCTTCCTATTCCTCCTCTGGGCTGGATTTTATATCCTTTTTGTGTTAGTTTTTGGAGCGTTTCAGCATTAAATGCTCCTTCTTCTACATATATCACATCGGGCAGCCATTGGTGGTGAAAACGAGGAGAACTCACAGAGGCTTGCATCCCTAAACCAAAATCTATGACATTGAGGATGTTTTGCAATACAGAGGTGATAATCGTAGAACCTCCAGGCGTACCTACCACCATTCGGAGTTTTCCGTCTTTGGCTATGATAGTGGGAGTCATCGAACTGAGCATACGCTTGCCTGGCTGGATAGCATTCGCTTCACCACCCACCAATCCATACACATTGGGGAAGCCAGGCTTGATACTGAAATCATCCATCTCATTGTTTAAGAAAAAACCTGCTCCTTGCACTACTACCTTAGAGCCGTAAGCCCCGTTAAGGGTAGTGGTGGCAGAGACGGCATTTCCTTCGGCATCTATAATAGAGTAATGGGTAGTTTCTTCACTTTGAGTAAAATTCCCTTCTTTGGTTTGGGTAGAGTTTCCAGCTTTTTCAAAAGAAAAATCAGCCATTCTTTTTTGTAAATATGCTTTGTCTAAGAGATTCTCAATAGGCACTGGATAAAAATCAAGGTCGCCTAGATATTCTGCTCTATCAGCATAGGCTCTTCGCTCTACTTCGGTGATTAACTGCATCATTTCTGGGCTGTGTAGCCCTAGTTTTGGCAGGTTATAAGTTTCAAGCATCTCGAGCATTTGCATGAGCAAGATACCACCACTTGAAGGAGGACTCATAGAGATAATTTGATGTCCTCTGTATGAACCTACAATGGGTCTTCTCCAAATAGCTTGGTAGAGGTCAAGGTCTGTTTGGGAGATAATTCCCCCACCTTTTTTCATTTCTTTGAGGAGTAGTTGAGCCGTTTTTCCTCCATAAAAACCTTCACGCCCTTGATCACGGATTCGGGTGAGTGTCTCAGCAAGTTCTGTTTGTTTGAATAACTCCCCTTCTTTCCAGGGAACACTTCTTATAAAATGAGGCGTATATTTATTGGCTTTCTTGAAAGCCTCTTGAAAATAATTGAGATCATCGGCTTCTTTTTCGGTGAGAGCTAAGCCGTTTTGTGCTAAATCTATGGCAGGCTGTATCAAATCTTTGAAAGGCAATTTACCAAATTGCTTATGTAATCTAATCATACCATCTACAGTGCCTGGCACACCTACGGCTAAGTGCCCTTGTTGGCTAAGGTTGTCCTGTGCCTTGCCTTGAGCATCTAAGTACATGTCTCTGCTGGCTTTGAGGGGAGCTTTCTCACGGTAATCTAATGCCCCTATTTCGCCATTATTTTTACGATAGACTAACACACCTCCCCCACCAATATTGCCTGCTGTAGGATGTGAGACGGCTAAAGCAAACTCTACGGCTACTGTGGCATCAAAGACATTGCCTCCTTTTTGTAAAATCTCTTTACCGATTCGGCTTGCTTCGGGGTGGGCACTTACCACCATGGCTTTTTCTGCAATGAGTCCTTTTTGCTGTGCAAAGAGGATATTTATTTGAATAAGGCATAAAAATAAGAATACCTTAAGATACTTTAAATGACCGATATAAATGGGATGTGTCAGATGTTTGAGCATATTTATTTGTTTTTTAGTGCCAATTTGCAGAATTAATTTTAAATATGGGTGATTTAAGAGAGTAAGTTATAAAATATAATTGTGTATAACTCTATTTATTTCGTTCTATAAATACACAAACATATTATCACAAGCTTATATTATTTAATCAGATTCGAATTAAATATCAGAATAACGAAACTATTTAATATATCAAATAGTAAAGGAGTTTCTAAATGTGTTACACGTTTAAATATAAGAATTTAGTTTTTTTATATTGAATTACACAACTAATGTCAAATAATATTGAATCTTTGGAAAAAACTTACTCTTCTTATACATTTCGTTCATAATCAAACATGAATCATTTAATTTTACTCTCAAATAAATAAAATAATAAGTTCGCTTTATCTTAAATTAATTTTTATTCATTACACTTATTTAATATGAAAAAATCTCCAAAATTTGCCACTCAACATCAAAAAGATTTTGTGCTTACCCTAAATCAGAGAGTGAACCAATATTTTAAAGAAAATAACCTTTCTAAAAATGCCAACACAGCCATGATTCTAAAAAGCATTTTCCACCTTACACTCTGGATAGGCTCTTATGCCCTCATTGTCTTTGGTGGATTTAGTGTCGGTATTAACTACATGCTTTGGGCTGTATTAGGCTTCGCCATGGCAATGGTAACGGTCAATATTGGTCATGATGCCATTCATGGAGCTTACTCCAAGAATAAATGGGTCAATGATATCTTATCTCACACATTCAATTTTAATGGAGCGAGTGCCTACATGTGGAAACGTATGCACAACCAAGCTCACCATACTTATACCAATATAGACGGACATGATGAGGATATTGCTCCTATTCCGATTATGCGTATTTCTGGTGAAGCACCTCTTTGGCCGATTCACCGCTATCAGTATATTTACTCTTTCTTCTTGTATTGCTTGACTACTTTTTCATGGGTATTTATCAAGGATTATAAGAAATTCTTTGCCAATACTGTGGGCAATTATTCTGGCAAAGCACATCCTAGAAAAGAATATTTTTACCTGTTCTTTTACAAAGCTATTAACTACACTATTTTCTTAATCTTGCCTTTGGTACTGATTCAGCATAGCTGGGCATCTACTTTCATAGGATATTTGATAATGCACGCTGTAGGTGGATTTTTCTTAGCAGTCATTTTTATGCTGGCACACGTGGTAGAAGAAGCTCATTTTTTCTTGCCTGATGAAGAAGATAGAATGGAAAATTCTTGGGCTGTTCATCAGCTTTATACTACTGTTAATTTTGCTACTCTTAGTCCTGTTGCCGCTTTTCTGACAGGTGGTCTTAACCAACAAGTAGAGCATCATTTGTTCCCTAATATCTGCAGTACACATTATCCTGCTCTTTCTCCGATAGTAGCTCAGACTGCCAAAGAATTTAATCACCCTTATTATAGTTCTTCTTTTCCTTCTGCAATGGTTTCACACGTTAGTTTTCTTAAAAAACTAGGACGACCTACCAAGAAAGAAGAAGAAATAGAAATAGAACAAACTTATGCTTAGTGAGTGATGAGTTAATACTGCTAGACATTTTCGTTTAACCCACACCTCAGGAGAGTGCTTTCTCCCCTTCCCAATGAAGGGTCGGGGGTTGGAAGGTTTTATCTAGTAGTATGTGATGATTTTTGTTAGTGAAATTCTGATAATCAATTATTTATACCAAAATTGAAATATAAATTAATTTTGGTAAATCACTTAGTAAAAAGGAAAAAATAAACTGCTCAGCAAATGACTTTTGTACTTCATATACGCAGGATATAGACCTTTTTGGATTATTTT
This sequence comes from Cytophagales bacterium, assembly GCA_038248005.1. GTDB lineage: Bacteria > Bacteroidota > Bacteroidia > Cytophagales > Microscillaceae > JAABSX01. Next base: position 26,132 of record JBBRUH010000009.1, read on the forward strand.
ATTTTTGTAACTTTACTTAGCATTGAAAATTAAGGCTTTATTTGCATAAGTTTTAAGCTCTACTGAATATTAAAAATTATGCGAATCTATAAAAAACCCGTGCTTTGTAATTATTACGTAACTTATCGTTGTAATGCAAAGTGCGGGTTTTGTGATATTTGGGAAAGACCTTCCCCTTACGTAACCCTCAATCAAGTCCGCAAAAACCTAGAAGATTTAAAGCGGCTAGGTGTAAAAGTCATTGACTTTACAGGTGGTGAGCCATTGCTTCATCGCCAAATGCCTGAGTTTTTAGCTTTGGCAAAGCAAATGGGTTTTATCACTACCCTCACTACCAATGCCATGCTCTACCCTAAATATGCCGAAAAGCTAAAGGGAAAGATAGACATGCTTCACTTCTCCTTAGACTCTCCTCACCGAGAAGCCCACGACAAAAGCAGAGGTGTAAAATGCTTTGATTTTGTGATGGAGTCTATCCAAATCGCTAAATCACTGGGCGAAAAACCAGATATTTTATTTACCGTTTTTGAAGAAAACTGCCACGAAATCAGGGAAGTCTATCACAAGATTACACAACCCAATGGGCTTATCTTGATTCTGAACCCTGTGTTTGATTACAATGAGGTAGCAACTGGAACGGGACTTTCGGAGGTAGCCCTCAAAACACTCCTACACTGGGGACACAAAAAAAATATTTATCTCAATGAAGGCTTTATCGCACTTCGCCAAGACGGTGGAAATCATATAGACAAGCCTGTCTGCCGAGCTGCTAGCACTACTTTGGTAATCTCTCCTCAGAATGAACTCGTGCTACCTTGCTATCACTTAGGCATAGATGCACTCCCGATAGAAGACAACCTCTATGAACTCTATCTTTCTCCCAAAGTACAGCAGTTAGTAGCCTTAGAGGGGCGTTACCCTGCCTGTGAAGGCTGTGTGATTAACTGCTATATGCAACCCTCTTTTGCAGTAGAAATCAATAAATATTTCTGGAAATCTCTCCCTAGCACACTGAAATACAATTACTTAAAAGGAACTTGGAAGCAATTGAGTTTCTCTTGATGAGGTATCAGGTAGGACTTTTGAAGAAAAGATAATTCATTGGATAGACAAGGGGATTCTAGGATTTCTTTGCACGCTCAAAAAATCCTGTTAATCCTGTTAATCCTACTTCAGACATTTTGTCAGCATCAGGATTTCCTTGATTTTAGGATTCTAGGGTTTCTTTGTACGCTCAAAAAATCCTGTTAATCCTCCAATCCTACAAATCCTGCTTCAGACATTTTGTCAGCATCAGGATTTCTTTGATTTTGGGATTCTAGGATTTCTTTGTACGCTCAAAAAATCCTGTTAATCCTCCTAATCCTGCTTCAGACACTTTGTCAGCATCAGGATTTCCTTGATTTTAGGATTCTAGGATTTCTTTGTACGCTCAAAAAATCCTGTTAATCCTCCTAATCCT